>CAKVKI010000047.1 GCA_934754975.1 uncultured Alistipes sp.
ATGTTGGCCTGCGTGGCAGAGTAGCAGATGCCGCCGATGCGTCCCGTGAACAGCAGGCCGAGGTTGATCCCCTTGTAGCGAAAGTCGTTGCGCCAGGCAAGGTTCTCGCTCGGGAAAACGGAGCCCAGATAGATTTGCTCGCCCTCGTCCGTGAGAAGCAGGTTGCCCGCCTTATCGACCTCGACATAACCGTTGTCGTTGAATTTCAGGTCCGAAGTGGTATAGAGGTCACCCAGGCTTCCGCCCTGCTTGAGGATGTATTTGGCTTTGCCCAGCCCCTTGATGTCCAGTTCCGTAAGATTCAGCGGCTGGCCCGTAACGGGATTCAGCGCATCGGAAGCCAGGTCGATGATCTCGTTTTTGTTCCACGAAAAGGTGAAGTTCGACGACCAGCCGAAATCACGCCACTGGTTCGAATAGCCGAGCGACAGTTCGACGCCGGTATTGCGGACATGGCCCGTCTGGAGGTATATCGTCGTATAAGACGACGACGGGGGAAGCGCCGGATCGAACGTCTGGTTCTTCGTATCGGCGGAGTACCACGACGCCGAAAGGCTGATGTTCTTCCACAACCGGGCGTCGACACCCACTTCATAGGTGATCGTCCGCTCGGGTTTCAGGTCGCCGATCGGATAGTGCGTCTTGTCCTTCCAGATCTTGCTGGTAGGATCGTATTCAAAGGTCGGGGTAGTCAGGAAACGCGGGAAGGGCAGGCCGACCGAAGCGATCGAACCGCGGATCTTGAGGTAGGAGAAAGCGTTGCCCAAATCCCAGGTCGAGGAGGGAACCCACGAAAGGCCGACCGAAGGGTAGAAAAACGACTTGGAGGGCGATCCGGCGATCTGCGAAGCCCAGTCGTTGCGTCCGGTGGCGGTCAGGTAGAGCATCTGCTTCCACCCCACTTCGACCGATGCGAAGACCGACTGCGTCTGGTCGTGCCAGCCCACTTTCTCGGCGCGTTTCTTCGTGTCGTCGAGGTCGAATACATTGAAGATATTGGGAAGACCGTTTTCCTGGATGGGGCCGCGGTACGAGAGTTCATCGGTCGTGATGTTATTGACCGAAGCGCCGATATTGGCCGTGAGCGACCAATCGTCCCCGAAAGGCTTGTTGATGTTCAGCATCACGTCGGCGTAAGTCTGCGTATCGTAAGCACGGGCTTCGGTATAGTGTCCGTTCTTGCCGCCGTCGGTGATGGTCGTATTGGATGAGGCGTAAAGTTTCTGCGTATAGAGCGAATTGGAGTTATCGAGACGTACGCGCCCCGAAACATTCAGCCACGGCAGGATGTCGTAGCTGGCCGAGAACGACAGCATGTAGCGTTTTTTGTCAGTATTACGCAGGTTGCGGTAAGCGATCCAGTAGGGGTTCTGCATACGCAGGTCACCGCCCTCCATGTCCGCCGACCAGAACTGCTCCATGAGTTTGGTTCCGGGATTATAGCGTTCGAATTTCTTGTAAATCGAGAAATCCTCGCCGCGCGGAAACAGGTAAGCAGGGACCAGCGGGTTCGAATAAACGCCCTGGTTGGTCATATTCTGGTCTTTCTGATAGATATAGCTGGCGCTGGCGTCGAGCCGCAGTTTATCTTTCAGAAAATAAGAGGTGTTGCGAAAAGTAAAATTGTAGCGATCGTATTCGTTGTTGGGAATGATGCCGTCGGAATTGACCGATGCGGCGGAAAAATAGGTCTGGTTCTTGTCCGTACCGCCGGAAACGGTCACGGCATTGGTGTATACATGCCCCGTATTGAAGAAGTCGGAGGGCGTATAGCCGTACCGGGCCGCGGGCAGGAGTTTCTGTCCCCAGCTGTAAATGCCCGAACCGCTCCTCACGCCGTTCGATCCCGTACCGTAACGGTTCTGGAACTCCGGCTGCACGAAAGGATCGAGGAATTCGGTATTGCTCGAAAGCGTCACTTTCAGCGCGCCGGCCTTTCCCTTTTTCGTCGTAATCATAATGGCGCCGTTGGCGGCGTTCGAACCATAAAGGGCCGCAGCGGCGGCGCCCGTAAGCACCGACATCGACTCGATATCCTCGGGGTTGATGTCCGCGATGGATTCCGATGCGCCGCGCGAATCGAACTCCGTACCTCCGCCTCCGCCGAAGTTATACATCGGGATACCGTCGATGACATACAGCGCATTGGACGACTGGCTGATGGACTTGTTACCGCGAAGAATCACCTTCGATGCGCCGCCGACGCCCGAAGAAGAAGCGTTGATCGTAACGCCCGCGACCTTACCGGTCAGCGAATTGATGAAGTTGGCGTCCTTGACGGTGGTGATGTCCTCGGCCTTGACCTGCTGAACGTTGTAACTGAGGGCCTTCTCCTGACGCTTGATACCGAGGGCAGTAACAACGACGCCTTCGATTTCGGAAGTCGCTTCGTGAAGCGTAACATCGAAAGAAGTCCGGTTGCCGACAGACATCAGGACTGGTTCGTAACCCAAAAAATTGACCTCCAGTTGAGCCGTAGCGGCGGGGGGGGGAACCAGAAGCGAGAAAGTTCCGTCCATATCCGTACTCGTGCCGGTGGTCGTACCTTTGACTACAACAGAGGCCCCGATGACGGGAACGCCGTTAGCGTCACTGACTTTTCCCGTCACACTGACGGGATTTTCCGCGGCTTTCTCCGCAAGGATAATGTACGTGCCGTCGATTTTATACGTGATATCCGTATTTTTCAGCACGTAATCCAATACTTCCTGGATTGTTTTTTGCGTTAGATTGACTGAGAGCTTCTTGCTGGTATCAGCACCTTTGTTGATAAAAAGATAGCGGGTCTGTTTTTCAATCTCTTTCATAACCTGCGACATGGGCACGTCGGACAGATTCAGGGTTATGCGCGCATTCTGCGCCTGAGCGGTTAAGACACTCACGCTCAGAGAGATTGCCAATACGAACCCAAACAGTCTTCGAAAGGTTTTGAAGAATACTGTTTTATTCATACTTTTGTAAAGTTTAAGATAATAGGTTAATGGACTGCAAGAATCATTTAATCTGTTATCTTCGCCTGCGGAGGTCCAGTCCGCAGGCTTTTTTATCGGTTAAATGATTCGAATCGTTAAGTTTTCAGTTTTCTTTCATTGGCATATTTTATCGGGGTTTTAGGTTAAACATCGCTGCAGGCGGGGAGGTCAGCGAATCGTCACCACATTGGTTTCCTCATCCTTTTCAAAGGAAAAATCGGCAGCATACTGCAAGATGCGGAGGGCATTTTCGATACCGTCGTTCACACGAATCTTACCGCTGATTTTTCCGATGTCGGGAATCGTATTCCGGGAAATAACGATTTTGACGTCGAACACCTGCTCGAATCTGGCCATCAGCTCATCGAACGGGAGGCCGCTGATGTTGACCAGACCTTCGGTCCAGCACAACGCCTCCGTGTTTTCAATCGTTTCAATGAACAGACGGCCGTTCGAAAGGTTCACAATATCATCAGGTTTCATAATGATTTCCTGCCGGCGCGGATCGAGCAGGTTGGTAACTTTGATCCGGCCCTGCAGCAAAGTCGCCGAAAACCGGTCGTAGGTCTCGTCCGCTATTACGTTGAATTTTGTTCCCAGCACATTGATCTTGGTCGCAAAGGTTTCGACCTCGAACGGGCATTTGCTGTCATGCTGTACGTCGAACAACGCCTCTCCCGAAAGTTTCACTTTGCGGATATCCTTTTTGAATACGACCGGATACTCGATCCGGGCGCCCGAATTCAGCCAGACGCGG
This sequence comes from uncultured Alistipes sp., assembly GCA_934754975.1. Classification (GTDB taxonomy): domain Bacteria; phylum Bacteroidota; class Bacteroidia; order Bacteroidales; family Rikenellaceae; genus Alistipes. The sequence goes on from CAKVKI010000047.1 coordinate 3,730, forward strand.
GAGCCGTCGGGCAGCGTAATCTCTATGCGCTGTCCGTTGGGGACATGCACCGACGTAAGCCGGTCGGAAATAGCATCGTACGTGCGTTGGTGGGCAACATATCCGCCCGCAAGGACGAGCAGCAGAACAGCGGCCGCCCGCATCGCATAAATGCGCGCTTTTTTCCAGGGAACAAGTGTGCCGCGCGGTTTGAGGGCTTTGGCGTTTACGTCGCTGCCGTATAATTCCATTCCCTCGAATATGAAGCGGACGGCATCCAGTTCTTTCTGATTGGCAGCCGGATCGGCTTCCAGCCATTCTGCGACCTGCAAGTCCTCCTGCGGGGTGGTATCGCCTTTAAGATACCTGTATAAAATTTCCTGATTCACGTTATCTTCTTTTTCCGTATCTATAGTATAAAACAATCGGGCGGAACGGCTTTACAGGCGATTTTGCGATTTTTTCGCAAATAAATTTATTTAATAAATTCAGCAAAATATTTACTAAATTATTCACCTGTAAACCAACAAGATGGCGACAGAGAAAAGAATCGGCCGGCCAATTTGCCGAAAAGAAATTCAGCCGGGGATTCGCCGCGGCCATTACCGGAAAAAATCCGCTCCGGAATCGTCATTCCCGAAAAATTACCTATATTTGTAGACACAATATCTCACAAGCCCGACTCCGCAGCCGGAAATCCGGGCTTCAGGTTTCATACAGGCTGTAGTAAAAAAGGCGCTTTGCCGGCACCTTTTGAATTTGTTTGCAAAAACTTAAATGAAACCGAAAAAACCGACACATGCGCAAAAAACGAGGATTTCCGGGATCGCTTTGTTCCGGGATGTCCGTTTGTGCCGAATTCCGTCCCGCCCCGGGTCCGGCGTTCCGGACAGCGGCGCCGGGATCGCGTTCCGAACCTCCCCGCCGGCGGCAACTCGTCCATCCGGCGCAGGCCCTGCCCTGCAATTTAGCGGTTCGCGCCAAAGTGCATCACTTATTAGACGAATATGACCATCACGCGATACTTGTCCTTTTTCTGAAAAATGCTAACTTTGAACTCAACCTACCCGGCTTAAAATATGGATGAACAGACACCCATACTGACCTCTGACGAATTTGGAAAATTCTTTTCCGAGTATAAGAATCGTTTTGTCAGCATTGCATACGGGTACGTACACAATACGGACATCGCAAAAGACATCGTAACGGACAGTTTCATATATTTGTGGGAGCATCGGGAAAAGCTCGATATGGGCGAAAACATCAAGGGGTATATCTATTTTTGTGTGAGAACCAGGTGCGCCAACTATATCAGGGAGCAGGAAGTACTCCGCAGGGCCAAAACCGAAATCACAAAAGACGCCTATTGGAAACTGCAGTCCAGCCTGAATTCCCTGAGCAGCGACGAACTGTCGCGGAAACTCTTCCAGTCGGAAATCATCGAATTATTCAGCCGGGAACTCGCCAAAATGCCGGAACTGACCCGGGCCGTCTATCAGGCGAGCCGTCAGGAGGGACTCACCTACCAGCAGATCGCCGACAAATTCAATTTATCGACCCGCCAGGTGGCATCCGAAATGCAGCGGGCCTATGCGCAGCTCCGTATCCCCCTGAAAGACTACCTGCCCATAATCGGATTCCTATTCGCCTGGCTCTCGAAATAGCAGGACTTTAGCCCCGGATGCGGACCGGGCAGCCGCAGGCAGGCAGACCCCGACGGCGCAGACTGAGAGCTGGTATTGCAGAAAGCAGGGACACCCCGCACGAAGATACCTCAATCATACAACAAAAAAGGGAGACCATAAGTCTCCCTTTCAATTATTTATCGCCGCGGCGCGCTCAGATCAGCGTTTCGAGAATCTGCACGGCATTGAGCGCCGCGCCTTTCTTGATCTGGTCGCTGACGCACCAGAACGTCAGGCCGTTTTCGCAGGTCAGGTCACGGCGGATACGGCCTACGTAAACGGGGTCCTTGCCCGCAATGAAGAGCGGCATAGGATAGACTTTGTCCGCAGGCTGATCCATCAGCACGACGCCCTCGGCCTTTGCAAAGGCTTCGCGGGCCTCGGCGACCGACACGGGCCGCTCCGTTTCGAGCCATACGCTCTCCGAATGGGCACGCATCACCGGCACACGCACGCAGGTCGCCGACACGGCGATATCCGAGTGCATGATCTTGCGCGTCTCGTGGAACATCTTCATCTCCTCCTTCGTATAGTCGTTGTCCGTAAAGACGTCAATATGGGGAATCACGTTGTAAGCCAGCTGAAAGGCGAATTTTTCGACGGTCGGCTCCTTGCCAGCGCCCAGTTCGGCGTACTGCTCCACCAGTTCGTCCATCGCCGCGGCTCCGGCGCCGCTGGCGGACTGGTAGGTCGAGACATGCACGCGGCGGATGTGCGACACGTCCTCGATCGCCTTCAGCGCCACGACCATCTGGATCGTCGTACAGTTGGGGTTGGCGATAATGCGGCGCGGGGCGTTCTTCGCATCTTCGGGATTGACCTCCGGCACCACCAGAGGCACGTCGGCATCCATACGGAACGCGCTCGAATTGTCGATCATAACCGCTCCGTGTCTGGTGATCGTCTCCGCGAATTCGCGCGAAGTTCCGGCTCCGGCCGAAGTAAGGGCGAAATCCACCCCCTTGAAGTCGTCGTTATGCTGTAACAGTTTGACGGTAATGTCTTTCCCCCGGAATTTATAAATACGGCCCGCACTGCGTTCCGACCCGAACAGCAGCAATTCGTCGATCGGCAGATCGCGCTGCTCCAAAATCCTCAGAAATTCCTGGCCCACAGCACCGCTGGCGCCCACAATCGCAATTTTCATTTCGATAAAGTTAAAAATAAGCATCGTTCCCGCTCGGACGAACCGTACACGGAAGCTCCGGGACAAATATAACGATTTCGGAGCGAACGACAAAAAAATCGGCCGGCACAGCGGCCGGCCGACTCTGTTTAGTCGAAGAAATTGTCGTCGTCCGTATCCGGGACATGCCCTTCGGGGTCGGCCTCCTCGTCGCAATCGTAGCGCGGCATCATCGCCGGACGGATAAACTGGTCGTTGCGGCTCAGGCCGAGACGTCCGTCGTCGTACACCCGTTTCATGAAGTCGCCCACGATCGGCAGCGCCATCACGCTGCCCTCGCCGCCCGATACGAAGTGTACCGACTGGTCTTCGCCGCCGACCCATGCGCCCGCCACGAGTTTCGGAGCTACGCACATGAACCATGCGTCGCGGTTCTTGTTCGAAGTACCGGTTTTTCCGCCGATCTCCACGCCCGAGAAACCGTAATCGCGGTTCAGGCGGCCGGCCGTACCCGACGTCACCACGCCCTGCAGCATCGTCAGCATCGTGTAGGCCGTACGCTCGCTGACAGCATCCTGCGACTGGGGAATAAAGTTGGCGATCACGTTGCCCTGCCGGTCCTCGATGCGCGTCACGAAAATAGCGTCGTTATGCACGCCCTCGTTGGCGAAGGTCGAGAAAGCGCTCACCAGTTCGAAAACGTTCGATTCCGACGAGCCGAGCGCCAGCGCCGGCACGGGGTCGATATAGCTGCGGATACCCATGTTGTGGATGAAGTCGGCGACCGCCGCCGGCTGTTTGGCCTGCTTCATGATCCACGCCGAATAGTTGTTGCGGCTGCGGGCGAGCCCCCAGCTCAGCGGATGCATCACGCCGTCGTACTCGACCTTGCCCGCCTCCTTGGGCGACCACGCCGTGCCGTTGGCCGTCTCGATGGTGACGGGCAGGTTGGGCACCATCGTGCAGGGCGTCAGTCCCAGATGGTCGATGGCGAAGGTATAGACGAAGGGTTTGATCGTCGAACCGATCTGACGTTTGCCCTGCTTGGCCATGTCGTATTTGAAATAGCGGAAATTGGGGCCGCCGACATACGCCTTGACATATCCCGTGCGGGGATCGAGCGCCACGAACGACGCCCGCATGATGCGTTTGTGATGCAGGATCGAATCGCGCGGGGTCATCAGCGTATCGCGTTCGCCCTTATAGGTGAAAACCTTCATCGAGCAGGGTTTGTCGAACGAAGCGTTGATCTCCTTCTCGCTCGCACCGGCGTTTTTCATCTCGCGGTAGCGGTCCGAATAACGGACGGCGTGACGCATGATGCGGTCGCGCTCCGCCTTGTCGGCGTCGATAAAGAGCGTCTTGGTGCGCTTGTACTGGGCGTCCATGCGGGGCTGGATGACCGACTCCATCTGTTTCTGGACGGCCTGTTCGGCATAGGTCTGCATCGCCGAATTGATCGTGGTATAGATCTTCAGGCCGTCGCGGTAGATGTTGTAAGGCGTGCCGTCGGCCTTGCGGTTTTTGCGGCACCAGCCGTACAGCGGATTCTCCTCGTACTCCTTCACCGCCTGGTCGTAGTCCCATTCGTTGTAGAACTGATTGCGCTTGGGCCGGTCGGCGTTCATCACCAGGCGGAGCATCTCGCGGAAATAGGTCGCCGTACCTTCGTTGTGCGATACGGGCCGGTAATTGAGAACGATCGGAAGCGCACAGATCGAGTCGCGCTGTTTGCGCGTAATGGCCCCGGCGTCCTCCATACGCGAAATGACGAGGTTGCGGCGCGCAAGGGCGTTGTCGTAATTCCGCACCGGCGAATAACGCGACGGCGCGTTTACCACGCCCACCAGCACGGCGGCTTCCTGCACGTTCAGTTCGTGGGGTTCCTTGTTGAAAAACGTAAGGGCCGCCGACTTGATGCCATAGGCGTTGGAACCGTACTCCACCGTATTGAGGTACATCGCGGCGATCTCCTCCTTGGTGTAGTTGTATTCGAGTTTGAGGGCCGTGATCCACTCCTTGAGTTTCGACGTGACGAGTATCGCGTTGCGGACGATGCGACCGCGGTTGCGCACGGTATCGCGCGGAAAGAGGTTCTTGGCCAGCTGCTGCGTGATGGTCGAACCGCCGCCCTGCGAGGTATTCTGCAGCAGTACGGTTTTTACGGCCACACGGGCCAGCGAGGGAATGTCGATGCCCGAATGGGTCCTGAAGCGGGCGTCTTCGGTGGAGATCAGCGCCGCGACGATCGGCGGCACTTCGTGCCCCCCGAGGCGGATATGGAGCGTCGAATCGTCCGGGAAAAGATCGGCGTACTGAACGTAGGAACGGTTCTGCACGAAGAAGGTGCCGATAACCTTGCCGTCTTCGGAATAGATCTCCGTGGCGAGGTTGCTGCGGGGGTTCTCCAGCTCCTCGAACGACGGCATGCGGCCGAACAGCCCGAAGGCGGTCAGCAGCAGCATGAAGAGGAGCAGGGCGAACGGCGCGAAGGCCAGACACCAGATCCATTTTATCGTTTTCGGACTCACGTCCGTCTTTTTCTTCTTTGGCATAGGACTTAATTTTGCGCTAAAGATACGAAATTTATTACAATCAGAACGGAAGTCCCACGGCGGCGGCCCACCACACGCCGCCGTTTGCAGGATGGTAGACCGACAGCTTAAAGGTCGACGTCGCCGATGCGGGCTGGCGGAATACATTGATGTCGAATACGATATCGCCTCCCACGGACCAGATGCGCCGCCACGTCATCCCTCCGCGGCCCACGTCGCGGAACTGGGCGTAATCGCCGCCGACATTGAGCCGGATACGCTTGAAATAGAGTACCGAACCGATACCGCCTTCGGGATACCACACCGGCAGCTGGTAGTCGGCCGAGACGGCCGTATAGTTGTTCGAAATAATATCCGACGAGGTATATCCGCGCGGAATAAGGCGCGTCGAGCGATAGCTCAGCGGCGCATATCCCGACGGGAACTTGTAACCGCCGATCGAGGTCTGGTAAGTGGCGGCCACCTTCAGCGAATTGTGGGCCGCGAATCCGGGCAGGTAGGCCTGGCCGTAAAACGAAATCAGGTCGCTGAAATGGATATTCGCCGGGTTGAACGTATAGGAGGTACTGAGCATGTAACCCCAGCGCGGCGCGAAGTCGCGGTGCGCCAGACGCACCTGGTCCGAATAGCCCAGCCCGAACGAGAGTTTATGCAGTCCCCTGCGGAAACCGATGCGCTGGATATTGGAAATCTGCCCGCCGTCCCACTCTATTTTACCCAGGTTGGCGACCATACCGTTGGAGTAGTTCCAGCCGGACGAGACGGAAAGCTGGCGCGTGTGATAGCCCCGCTGGAAATAGAGCGGAAGCGTGGCGGAGAGGCCCACGGAATAGTATTTATCGGGACTGGGACGCTGCTGGTACTCGTATTTGCCCGTCTGTTCGTTGTACTGTCCCAGCGAATAGAAGACCTGATTGCCGCCGTACGAAGCGTCGAGGTCGAAGCGCACGCCCAGTCCGAAATAACGCACGCCCAGATTGAAAATCGACCCTTCGTTGCGGTTCCAGCCGTACGAAGCGAAGGCTTCGGTATTCGACAGCAGGTTCTGCGAAAGGAGGGTGACGCCCAGGTTGAGGTTGATATTGTGTTCGTCCACGGCTTCGAACGGATTGAAGGCCACGGGGGTCCAGCTATGGACGTTCACCAGGTTGGGGACCTTGCGGTAACGCTTCGCGCGATACGTGCCGCACTGCCGGAGCGAGTCGGCCGCCGTGAAACTCACCGTGTCGAGATTCACCACGTCCCACCGCTTGCGGTCGGGATTCACGACGTTGAGCGGCAGTTTCGAAGGCGTGACCGGAATCAGCGCACCGGCGGAGGCATCCTGCGCCGCCACATGGTAGCCGCGCCTGTCGTAGGCGGTCAGCAGCACCCGCTCCCTGCCGTCGCAGTCCCGCCACGGCACCGGCATGAACGATCCGTAAGCCGACGTCGTGATGCGGTATTCGCGGCGGGTCTTCAGGTCGAAGCAGTGGGCTTCGTCCCGGCCCGAAGCGATCGAGCCAAAATAGAGTTTGCCGCCGCCCGCCCGGAGATTGCTCAGCGTAATGTAGGCGCCTTCGGTAACGGGATGCACGCCGTCGCCGTCGATACGGCCCAGCCACATGCCCGAATCATCGGTGACGATGACGTAATAACCCTGCGTCGCATCGTCCCACGCCAGCCCGTGAATCTCGGCCCGGTCGGGCGTCGCAAAGCGTTTCTCCGCGCCCTCTTTTCCCTGTACGACGACCGTATAGCGGCCGTCGGGATTGTATTCGACCCACGCGACGGCATCCTTCGACGGCGTGGGATAGAGCGCGTTGCGGCGGCCGACGACCATCCGGGGCGTGCCGTCGGAGAGATCCATGTAGCACAACTGCGAATTGACCCGCTGTTCGAAGAGTTTCGAGCGGCGGTATTCGGTCCACCATACGCGGCCGCCGGCCATGGCGGGGCGCGTCGAAACCAGTCCGGTATAGCAGATCGTCTCCTCTTCGCCCGTGCGGGTGTCGAGCCGCACGAAACGCGACGGCCGGTCGTAGTCGGTCTTGAGCGCCAGCGCCGACTCTCCGTCGAGCGGCAGGGGCCATTGGTAGGTCGTATAATTTCCGGCGGGCATCTGCGTCAGCGGAGCCGCGCTGTCTTCGACCTGCGGCAGCGACTCCCAATGCCGCTCCAGCACGTCGAAAGTCTCGCGGAAAAGCTTGCTGACATTGGTGTCGTAATATTTTTCAAGCGCGACGCGCGTCGTGGCCAGCACATAGGGATTGCGCGAGCCGTACCACGCCACCTTGTCCCAGACCACCTCGCCGTAACGGTCGTAGGCATAGGAACAGATCTGGTAACCCAGCTCGTAATGGTCGGGAATGTAGTCGCGGTAAGAACCGCAGAACCATTTGTCGATATTGCGGCGGTCGCGCGTGTCCTCCCGGTCGCGGCCCACGCGGCCCATGGCGCGGTAACCCATCGAGAACGAGGGCTGAAGCCCCCGGCCGAACGACGACATGGCCGTTTCGGACATCACGGCGTCGCCCTCCATGGCCCAAATTGGCATGCAGAGCAGGCCGATGGTCGAACCTTGCTGCCCCAGGATATAGCTCAGGGCGCGGATAACGCCCCGGTCGAGGTTGTTGTACTGCACGGCATGGCGGTACTCGTGGGCCACGAGCTGTTTGTACCACGGCATCGAATAGCCGTCGATCGCGGGCGAGGTGAGGAACTCCACACGTTTCGGGAGGTACATCACCAGTCCGTTCGACTGGAAATTCTCGGGGTGCATGACGAAGGGAATACGCATCGGCCCGTGACGGAAGCCGAACGAGATGTCGGGCCGGACGGTACGGATGTAGAACAACGTGCGCCGCGCTACGGCCGAAACCGTATCGGGATAGATCATCCGCACGTCGGGCGTGCGGATGGTACTCCATTTCAGCCCCGCGGGGTCCGATCCCCACGTATAGTACTGGGCCGAAGCCTCGTGCGCGAAACCTACGGCGCACAGCGACAGGACGATATACAGCAGCCGCTTCACTTACGAACCGGCTTTTTTGCAGCGGTAGCCGCTCTTGGTGAGTATCTCGACCACGCGGTCGCGGTGATCGCCCTGAATGATGATCTCGCCCTCCTTGGCCGCGCCGCCGACGCCGCATTTGGTTTTCAGCAGACGCGCCAGTTCCTGCAAATCCGCGTCCCGCCCCACGAAGCCTTTGACCAGCGTCACCACCTTGCCCGCGCGCTGCTTGCGGTCGAGCCACACCCGCAGGTCCTGCCGCGCCGGAGGAAGCGTTTCCGCGCCGGACTCTTCGTCCGTTTCATAACTGAAGTCGGGGTTGGTCGAATAGACCATCCCGAGCCTCGCTTTCCAATCGTTGTCCGCCATATTGTTCGAATAGTAGAAATCAAACGTCCTTTCGGAGCCTCTTATTTTGTGCAAAAATAATAAAATATTACGGTTGTGTGCGCCCGGCGGCCAAGATCGGTGAAAAAGAGTAAATTCCCGCCCGCAAATTTACGGCGTCACACGCCCCGGAGACCGGAGAGGCCCGGCCGTGACGGCCGGGCCGGAGCAGCTGCCGCACGATGCAAAAAATCCCGCCGTTTCGGAAAAACTTTGCCTAAAATCACTATCTTTGTTTCCGTATGGCAAAAAAATTCGGCGACAAACTGCGCAGGTTCAATCCCTTCACGCGCCCGGCGACTCTCGAAGAGCTGCCCAAACCGCTGCCGGCCAATCCCGATCAACGGCTGGTGAAGGTCTATGTCGAGGGCTATGAAGACGTGGCCTTCTGGCGCGGCATCTTCGACCACTTCCAGAATCCCTACATGCGTTTCGAAATATCGGTGCCCAACCGCGCCGACCTCCCCAAAGGAAAAAAAGTGCTGATGGGCATGATTCCCCGCTCGTCGGAGGAGCTGATCCTGTGCGTCGATTCGGACTTCGACTTCCTGTTCGCCGACCGCACGGAGCAGTCGCGCGAGGTGAACGCCGCCCGCTACATGTTCCACACCTACGCCTACGCCACCGAAAACTTCCTCTGCTACGCTCCGTCGCTGCACAACGTATGCGTCAAGGCGACCAAGAACGACACGCGCATCTTCGACTTCGTGCATTTCATGCACGAATATTCCTGCACGATCTACCCGCTTTTCCTCTGGTACGCCTACTCGGCGCAGCTGGCCACGGAGAACGTATTCCCGCTGATCGACTTCAAGTCGGCGGTGCGCATCGGCTATCTCGACCTCGAAA
>CAKVKI010000048.1 GCA_934754975.1 uncultured Alistipes sp.
ACGAGATCTTCGCCGGAAAGTACCACACGGCTTTCCGCGGACGGGGCATGTCGTTTTCCGAAGTGAGGGAGTACCGCGCGGGCGACGACGTGCGCGACATCGACTGGAACGTGACGGCCCGGTCGCGCAAGCCCCACATCAAGATTTACGAAGAGGAGCGCGAACTGACGATGATGCTGCTCGTGGACGTCTCCGCATCGCGCATGTTCGGATCGACGGACCGCCTGAAGAAGAACATCATCACCGAAATCGCCGCCGTGCTGGCCTTCTCGGCCGCGCAGAACAACGACAAGGTGGGCTGCATCTTCTTCTCGGACAAGGTCGAGAAGTTCATCCCCCCGAAGAAGGGACGCAGCCATATCCTGATGATTATCCGCGAGCTGATCGGCTTCCGGCCCGAATCGACGGGCACGAAGCTTTCGGAGCCGGTGCGGTTCCTGACCAACGTCAACAAGAAGCGCTGCACGACCTTCATACTCTCGGACTTCATGGATTCGTCGAAGGACAAGGCGGCGCTGGACGACGCGCTGAAGATCGCCGGGGGCAAGCACGACCTGGTGGGTATCCGCGTATACGATCCCCGCGAGGCGGAGCTGCCCGACGTGGGCATCGTCGAGCTGAAGGACGCCGAGAGCGGCCGCAAGGTATGGGTGGACACCTCGTCGCAGGCGGTGCGCAGGCACTATGCCCGGGTGTGGGAGGACCGCAGCGCGGAGATCGACTCGACGCTCAAGCACAACCGCATCGACTCGGCGATGATCTCGACCGACGGCGATTATGTGGCCGAACTGTTAAAACTGTTCAAACAGCGATGAAACGACTTTTTGCAATAGCACTGCTCCTTGCGGGCGCGGCCGTCCGGGCGCAGAACGCACCGACCGTTACGGCGCGCATCGAGCCGGACAGCATCATGATCGGCGACCGGTTCGACCTGACGGTCGAGGTGGACAAGGACCTGGTGCAGGTGGTGCAGTTCCCGGAATTCGAAAACAAGGAGGGAAGTCCCCTCGAACTGGTCAAGGAGCATCCGATCGACACGCTCGAACGCGACGGACGCCACCTCAGGCTGCGCAAGCGCTATACGCTGGCGGCTTTCGAGGAGGGCAAATGGAACCTCGGCCTGCCGGCCGTGCTGTACGCCGACAAGAACATCGTCGATACGCTCCGGGCGCGCGATTCGCTCTACCTGGAGGTGGCTACGTTCCAGATAGACTCGACATCGCAGTCGATTTACGACCTGAAGCCCCAGTGGAACCTGCCGTTCCGTTTTGCGGAGATCAGCGGCTATGCCAAATGGGGCGTATTGGCCCTGCTGATGCTGCTGGCGGCGCTCTATGCGCTCAAGCGTATTCTGGCCCGTTACGGCAAGGGATTGGGCGACCTGTTCAAACCCGCGCCGCCGCAGCCGCCCCATGTGGTGGCGATCAAGGCCCTCGAAGCGCTGCACAACCAGAAACTGTGGCAGAACGGCAGGCACAAGCAGTATTATTCGGGACTGACGGATATCCTGCGCACCTACATCGCGGCGCGCTGGGGCGTGGGCGCCATGGAGATGACCTCCGACGAGATCATCGAGGCGATGCGCGCCGAAGAGCTGCCCGACAAGGCCCGGATGGACCTCACGGCGATCCTGCGCGACGCCGACCTGGTGAAATTCGCCAAGGCGACGCCCGAAGGCGAGCAGAACGAAGCCGACTACCTCAAGGCGTTCTATTTCGTCGAAGAGACCAAGCTCGTCATCGAAGAGGAGGAACCCGAACAACCGGACCCGATGCAAAACCAAAATGCGTAACAAGATGTACAGATTCCTATATATCGTATTTCTCTTTGCCGCCCTCGGAGCTTCGGCGCAAAACATGCCCGAGCGCAGCGAGGTGCGCCGCGGCAACCGGCAATACAACAAGGGCAATTACGAGAAGAGCATCGAGCGTTACGAGCGGGCTTTGGAGGCCGCACCCGAATCGTTCGAAGCCCGTTACAACCTGGGAAACGCCCTCTACAGGGCCGAGCGTTTCGACAAGGCGGAGCAGACCATGCGCCAGGCGGCGGCCGACACGCTGCGCACGGACGACGAGCGCGCCGAAGCATTCTACAACCTGGGAAACGCGCAGTTCAAACAGCAAAAATACAAGGAAGCGCTCGAAAGCTACAAGCAGTCGCTGCGGCTGAATCCTTCGGATCAGGAGGCCAAATACAATTACGCCTACACCAAACGCATGATCGACGACGACAAGAACGGCGGCGGTGGCGGCGGAGACGACAAGAATCAGGACAAAGACCAGAACAAGGAGCAGCAACAGGGCGGTCAGGACCAGCAAAAGGGCGACCAGCAGAAGGACGACAAGGGGCAGGGAGACGACAAGGAGCAGCAGGGAGACCGGCAGCAGAACCCTTCGCAGCCCGACAAGGAGCAGGAGGGCGACCAGCAGGGCGAGCCGCAGCCCGTTCCGGCCGGTATTTCGCCGCAGGAACAGGAGCAGATGCTCGACGCCATTCAGGCGCAGGAAGACCGCACACAGGACAAGCTCAAGGAGAAACAGGGCGTCGTGGTGCGCGGATCGAAGAATTGGTAAAAAAGAGGAACTATGCATTTCGCATCACCATATTATCTGTGGCTGTTGTCGGCGCTCGTGCCGATGATCGCCTACTACGTGTGGCGTACGCTGCAGGGCGGCGCGTCGATCCAGATTTCGAGCGTCGAAGGGGTCGTGCGCGCGCCGAAGACCGTGCGTTATTACCTGCGGCACCTGCCGTTCATACTGCGCCTGGCGGCGCTGGCCATGCTGATCGTGGCATTGGCGCGCCCGCAGGACGTCGAACGGCTTTCGCGCTCGAATACCGAGGGTATCGACATCATGCTGGCCATCGACGTTTCGGGGTCGATGCTGGCGCGGGACTTCAAGCCCGACCGCATCACGGCGGCCAAGGAGGTGGCCGGATCGTTCATCGCGGACCGTTACGGCGACCGCATCGGTCTGGTGGCCTTCGCGGGTGAAGCGTTTACGCAAAGCCCCCTGACGACGGATCAGGGGACGCTCCAGACGCTGCTGGCCCGTATCCGCAGCGGCCTGATCGAGGACGGCACGGCCATCGGCAACGGACTGGCCACGGCGATAAACCGACTGCGCGAAAGCGAAGCCAAGTCGAAGGTAATCATCCTGCTGACCGACGGCGTGAACAACCGCGGCGAAATCGCACCCCTGACGGCGGCCGAAATCGCCAAGGCGCAGGGCATCCGCGTCTACACGATCGGCGTCGGCACCGAGGGCATGGCCCCCTACCCCGCCGTGGACATCTACGGCACGCCGACCGGGGGAACCGTCATGGCAAAGGTCGAGATAGACGAAAAAACGCTGAAGTCGATTGCCGAGCAGACAGGCGGACAATATTTCCGCGCCACGGACAAAGCCAAGCTCAAGGCCATCTACGACCAGATCAATCAACTGGAAAAAAGCAAGGTAGAGGTTACGGAACACATCACCTACCACGAGCAGTTCCTGCTCTGGGTGTTGGCGGGCCTGGGACTGCTCATACTGGAATTCCTGTTCTCGAACCTGGTGCTGAAAAGAATACCGTAAAACGTAATTTGCCATGTTTAGATTCGCAAATCCGCAATATTTCTGGCTGCTGGCTGTCGTTCCGGCGCTGATCCTGCTCTTCTGGCTGGCGGCGCGCAACCGCCGCAGGCGGCTGGAGCGCTTCGGGCGCCTGCAGGTGCTGGAAGAGCTGATGCCCGAAGTTTCGACCGGGCGCGTGGCGCTCAAATTCATCCTCTTCTGCACGGCGGTCACACTGCTCATACTGGCGGCGGCACGCCCACAGTTCGGGTCGAAACTCCGCGAGGAGAAGACGCAGGGCGTCGAAATGATGCTGGCGGTAGACGTCTCGAACTCGATGCTGGCCGAAGATTTCGAACCCAACCGGCTGGAAAGGACCAAATACGCCATCAACAAGCTCTTCGACGGACTGCATCAGGACCGCGTGGGACTGATCGTCTTTGCCGGAGAGCCGAAGGTGCAGCTGCCGATCACCTCGGACTACCGCATGGCCAAGGCTTTCGCCAAGCGCATCGATCCGTCGCTGGCGCCGGTGCAGGGCACGGCCATCGGCAAGGCGCTGTCGCAGGCGCTGATGTCGTTTTCGAGCGAAACCGAGGAGAACCACAGCCGTGTCATCATCCTCATCACCGACGGCGAGAACCATGAGGACGACGCCCTGGCCGCTGCACGGCGCGCCGCGGAGATGGGCATACGGATTTACACCATCGGCATCGGTACGCCCGAAGGCGCCCCGATTCAGATCGGCGGCGAATTCATCAAGGACGAGAAGGGCGACATGGTCGTTTCGAAGCTCAACGAAGAGATGCTGGCCCAGATCGCCGACATCACGGGCGGCGCCTACGTCCGTTCGAGCAAGCAGTCGATCGGTCTCGACGAGATCGTAAAGAGCATCAACGAAATGGAGCAGAGCGAATTGTCGATGATGCGCTTCGAAGAGTTCAACGAACAGTACCAATACCTGCTGCTCGCGGCGCTCGCGCTGCTGTTGGCCGAATTCCTGCTGCTCGACCGCCGCAATCCGCTGCTGGCGCACCTCAATATCTTCCGGGAATAATGCGCCCTCCGCCGGAGGGGCGAAAGACCGGAAACAAAACAGGAAAAGGAGACTCTGAGAGTCTCCTTTTCCTGTTTACAACACCCTGCTCCCCGACCGGAGAGAGGCAATAAAAGACAAGCCGGAGGGATATGCGGCACTCTTTGGCCGGAGAAGCCCGCGTGTCAATATATCATCATTAGTTGGTATAAAATACCAATCAAAAACACTTACCATCACCTAATAAAGGGATAAGCCGCCCATTTCAGAAGGACATACTGGGCAATTTTAAACAAATAATTCGGTGAAAATAGAACAAAACAGCGTCAAAATTATTATATTTGGACCGATCACTTTGTTCCACTTAACCAATTTCTTTAATTCCTTGCCATGAAAAAAATTCTTCTGATGCTTGTGCCGCTACTGGCACTGATCGGATGTTCGTACGACGATACGGACATCCAAAAACGGCTGGACGACCTCGACGGCCAGCTCACCGAACTGCAGGCGCTCGTCAAGGCGCTCAACTCCGACGTCACGACGCTCAAGGAGCTTGTCGCCGGAAAACGGTTCATCTCGGACGTACAGCCCGGCGAAGACGGCGGCTACGTCATTACGCTGGTCACCGCGGCCGGCGAGACCTCGACGATAACCATCAGCGACGGGAAAGACGGAACTTCGTCGGTCGTCGGCGTAAAGCAGGATTCGGACGGAATCTACTACTGGACGCTCAACGGCGAGTTCATCCTCGACAAAGGCAGTAAACTTCCCGTATCGGGCGTCACCCCCGAATTCAAGATCGAAAACGGCCATTGGTGGATCTCCTACGACAAAGGCGCGACGTGGGCCGATTGCGGAAAGGCCCAGACGGACCAGAACCTGTTCAAGTCCGTCGCCACGAGCGAGGACGGCAAGCTGGTTTACCTGACGCTGGCCGACGGGACGGTGCTGACGTTCGAACTGTACGTGCAGTTCGGCATCGCGTTCGACACGGCCTCGGCGACGATCCGCGTGGGCGAGACGGCCGAAATCCCCTTCACGCTGACCGGAGCCGACGCCAAAACCGACATTCAGGCCCTCGCCGACGGCGCATGGAAGGCCGAAGTGAAACGCACGGACAACGAGGGCGGGACGATCGCCGTGACGGCTCCCGGCGACAGCTCGACCGGCAAGGTCATCGTACTGGTCAGCGACGGCGACGCCAAGACGCTGATGCGCACGCTGACATTCGTGTCGGGCGTGCTGAACGTCTCGACCACCTCGAAGGAGGCGACGGCCGCAGGCGGTCCCGTAACGGTCGATGTGGAGACCGACCTGGATTATACAGTCTCGATTCCCGAAGCCGCAAAATCATGGATTACGCAGGTCGAAACGAGGGGGGGGGAAATCCGGACCGAAACCCTGACGTTTAACGTCGCGGCCAACACGGAAACTCAGTCCCGCAGCGCAGGCATCGAACTGACGGCGGGAGAGACGGTGATCGAAACCATTCTCATCTACCAGGACGCCTATTACGACCCGGCCCAGATGGTACTCAAGGTCGAAGCGAAGGAATACAGCAGCAGCGCCTACAACAACAAGGTTTACCTGCCCCTCTACGGCGCCGTGGACGTCACGATCAACTGGGGCGACGGCCAGAGCGAGCAGGTCGCAGCCACGATCTCGACCGCGGCCGCGATGGTGAACCACACCTACGCCGAATCCGGCGTCTATCACGTCACCATAAGCGGAACCGCGGAAAAACTCTACGGAAAGCTCACCAACAAAACAGTAGCCCCCGCCATCCTCGAAGTCAAACAGTGGGGTAAACTCGGCATGACGACGCTGGAGTACGCATTCTCCGGCAATACTTCGCTCGTAACCGTGCCCCTGCCCGAAGAGGGCGCTTTCGCCGCCGTCACCTCGGTCGAAAGCATGTTCTACAACTGTACGGCCTTGGAAAGCGTTCCCGAAGAGCTGCTGGCCGGCGCGACCGAAGTCACCTCGGTCGGTTCGATGTTCTACGGCTGCACGACGCTGAAAACCGTACCGGAAAGACTCTTCGAAAAGACGACAAAAGCCACCTCGGCATCCAGCCTGTTCAACGGCTGCAAGGCGCTGGAAAGCGTTCCGGCCGCACTGCTGGCCGACATGCCCGCCCTGACGGACGTGAAGAGCATCTTCAACAACTGCACCTCGCTCAAGACCATTCCCGAAACATTCTTCGCCAACCAGACGGAAGCGGACAGCTTCTCGTCGGGATTCTCGGGCTGTACGGCGCTCGAAACCCTGCCCGCAGAGCTGTTCAAAAACATGAAGAAAGTCTCCAATATCGCTTCGCTGTTCAAGGGGTGTACAAACCTCAAAACCATCCCGGCCGGGCTGTTCGACTCCTTTACGGAGGTCGTCAACATGACGAGCCTGTTCAGCGGCTGCAAAATGCTGGGGGACCTGCCCGACGACATCTTCAAGAACATGGGAAAGGCCAAGTCGGGCGGCTATCTCTACGAAGGATGCGTCAGGATGACCGCATTCCCCTCGCTGAAAAACTGCGTCTCGCTGGAGGCCGTCCCGGCACTCTGGAAAGACTGCACGCAGCTGGAAACGGCGCCTTCGGACTATTTCCCGGAAAGTGTGAAGGGAGGCATATCGACCGCTTACATATTCAAGAACTGCACGGCGCTCAAGACCGTTCCTGCGGGGCTGTTCAAAGATTTCGAATCGGTCACCACGATCAGCGAAATGTTCCTCAACTGCACTTCGCTGGAGTCGCTGCCCGCCGACATTTTCGACGGCATGAAGAAGATCAATTCGGCAGGCGCGGCATTCAGCGGCTGCACCGCCTTCACCGGCGAATCGCCCTACACGCTGGTGCAGGACGGCGACCGGCAGGTCAAGGTACACCTCTACGAACGCGCGAATTACCCGGACATCTTCGGCACCGACATCTTCAATACGGTCAGCAGGTACAAGGACACCTTCAAGAACTGCAAGCTGATGGCCGATTACGCCGACATTCCGATCGCATGGGGCGGCGTCAGCGACGGCACGAAGGCCAAGCCGACGCTCACGCTGACGGCCGCGCCCACCCAAGGCAAGGAGTACTTCCAGCTGACGGGAACCGTCAAGAGTACGGAGATGAAATCGGGAAAGGTTCTCTGCACCACAAAAGCGCTGCTCCCGGAACTGCTCGAACAGATGGGGACTCTCGAAAAGGTGATGAACCGCTACGGAAACACCATCAGTGCGGCGGCTGTGACCCAGGCCAATTCGGAAACCGGGGCTACGTTCTATTTCAACGTCGATGCCGATACCGAATACATCTTCCTCGCATCGGGAACCAACGCCCACGGTACGACGATCGAACAAACGGAGGTGAAAATCCCCGCCGTACCCACCGGCGACACCAACTACGAGCGTTATATCGGCACATGGACCGTGACCACGGCCTCATCGGAAATCAACAAACAGCCCCAGACATACACCGTGGAGGTTACGCCCTACCGCGTAAACGAAAGCTTCAGGGTCAAGGGCTGGGGCATCACGACGTTGGGCGACGACTACCCCTTCCTGCTCAAATACAATGAGGACGGCAACGTCACCATTCCGACGTTCGACCCGCAGGGCATGTACGGACTGACGGCATACGTATACCTCAGGTACCATTTCAACGATCCTGCGCAAACGCCGCCCTACCCGATCTACACCACGGATCAGGAGTTGATTGCGGGCAGTTACGACACGGGCAGCAATTCGGTACGGTTCGAAGGCCGGAAGTTCACCTACAACGGGAGCGAATACACCGTATGCGGCGTCGAATACGCCATCTTTTCGAGCGGCCAGTATGTCGTCTGGCCGGACCTCTTCAAGGCCGGATATACGCTGCAGGATTATGCGATCGGGCCTTATACGATGACCAAAAATTCGCCGGCCGTTTCGCAGGCCGGAGCCAAGGCCGATGCAGACGCCGGCATCGCACCGCTTGCCGGAGCCGATGCGCCGAAAGCCGCAACGCCGGCAGGCGTACAGCGGCTGATGCGCAAGTAACGGCACACAGAGGGTCCGCAGGGACCTGTTCAAAAGAGGGATGCGGCCATTAGGCCGCATCCCTTTTCGCAAAACGGGCGTTCCGCGACGGTTACTCGACGATGATTTCGTCGGTGAAGATCCAGCCGCCGGGACGGCCGTTGTGATAGGCTTTCAGGCGGATGTAACGCGCCTCGGTTTGGCCCGTCCAGCCGAACTCCTTATAGCAGTCCTGCTTGAATTCGACCGGAATGTCGTTTCCGACCGTGGCGAGGGGCGTGAAATGTTCGTTGTCGTCCGAGACCGAAAATTCGACCGCACGGGGCATCCAGATATCGGCGTAGAAGCCCTGCATGAAATCGGCGGCGATGCGCCGCACGGGCTGCCGTTCCCCCAGGTCGACGACCAGGTCTACATCGGTATCGAGCCAGCCCAGCCAGCGGCGGTCGCCGTAATTCCAGCCGCCGCGCAGTCCGTCGGTCAGCGAGCCGTCGCCCGCAGCGGCGTATTTGGGACTGTAGGGCGTGTGGTAAATCACGGTCCGGCCGTTCGAAAGGCAATGGAGGGGTTCGAGCGATTCTGGACGCGGTCCGACTGCGTTTTTCAGGTCGAAGGGGTGGTATCCGCGCTCCTGAAGCCACGCCACGGCGTCGAGCGCACGGGCATAAAAGTCGTCGTAATCCTTCCTTTCAGGCGCGCTCCACCCCACTTCGGCGATGGCCAGCAGACGCGGCCACATCATATGCTCGACATGCCCGGCGGTCGGGACGTGTTCGCACCAGAGGTTGCCCTGCACGCCGAGGATCATCGGCACGACATCCGCACCGAGCGAATCGGGCGCAGGATCGTAGGAGTAGGCCTGTTCGAGGGTCAGGAACGCCGCGGCGGCGACCGGTTCGGTCGTGGGATCGTCCTGGCAGAAGTCGAGGTAGCAGTAATTCGAAGGAGTCATAACGGCCTGATGCCCGGCCGCAGCTGCGGCGATGCCGCCCTCGGTGCCGCGCCATGACATGACCGTGGCGTTGGGCGCAAGTCCCCCTTCGAGGATTTCGTCCCAGCCCAGCAGGCGGCGGCCCTTGGCGTTGAGGAACGCTTCGATGCGGTGGATCATGTAGCTTTGCAGCTCATCGACGTCTTTCAGCCCCTCTTTGCGCATCCGCGCGGCGCATTTGGGGCAGGTGCGCCAGCCCTGCTTCGAAGCTTCGTCGCCGCCGATGTGGATATACTCGGAGGGGAAGAGTCCGATCACCTCGGAAAGCACGTTTTCGAGAAATTCGAACGTCTGTTCGTTGCCGATGCAAAAATCGGAATCGGTATAGGGTTTCCCGCTGCAGGAAAGTTCGGGGAAGACGGCCAGCACCTCCTCGCTGTGGCCCGGCATCTCGATTTCGGGGATCACCTCGATATGCAGGGCGCGGGCGTATTCGACCACCTCGCGGATTTCATCCTGCGTATAGTAGCCGCCCTCGGCCGCCGGATCGTCGCGGCGGCAGTAGCGTTTGCCGCCGAAGTTCCACCCCTCCCAGTCGGGATAGGGACGCCATGCGGCAATGTCGGTAAGGGCGGGGTATTTTTTGATTTCGATGCGCCAGCCCGCGCCGTCGGTCAGGTGCCAGTGGAAACGGTTGAATTTGTAACGGGCCAGCAGGTCCAGCTGCCGCTCGACGAACTCCTTGTCGCGGAAGTGGCGCGAGACGTCGAGCATGAAACCCCGGTAGCCGAAGCGCGGAGCGTCCTCGATCGTGACGGCCGGAATCCGGCGGCCGCAGTGTTCGGCCAGCTGGCCCAGCGACTGAAGTCCGTAGAAGAGTCCGGCGGCATCGGGCGCCGTGACGGTGATTTTTCCGCGGGCGACGTCGAGACGGTAGCTCTCGGGCGCACCGCCCTGCGCAAGCAGCAGGTAGAGAACGGGGATGTCGTCCCCGGCGGCTTCGGCGAAAGACGCGGGGAAAAAGCCGTCGCCGGAGCGCTGCATCCACGCCGTGAGGTCGGTCTTGTCCTGCCCGTCGAGGTTGGTCGTAAAGAGCAGGGTCGGGGGCATCCGGAATGCGCCGTCGCCCCACGCCACCTGCTGCGGAGCGGGGATAATGCCCGTCGAGAGGTCGCCGCGGGAGTTCCTGCACGCCGCAAAAAGCAGGAGGACGGCGGTGAAAAATAAGAGTTGTGGTTTCATCGGTAAGTTTTATGGATTGATCGGTTTGGTTTGTCGTACAAAGATAGCACAAGTCCGGCGCAGCGTCAAATAAATTTGCCGCCGACGGAAGACCGTATCGCTAAGCCGGGATTTATCTCCGGCAAAAAACGACCTGTCCGCCGGGAATAAAAACCGGGGTAAAAAGAAACCGTGCCCCGGCGGCAGTCTCCTGCACCGGTCGCACGGCTTCTGTTCAGCGTATCGGAATAGTATCCGACAGGCGGATTACATCCACTTGGTGTCCATCATCTTCGGGTTGGAGCTTCTGCCTTCGGCATCGTAACCGTGTCCGGTAAGGTCCTTGACGATGTTACCGCCGCCATCTTTCGCCTCCCAGGCGTTCATGCGCCAGTAAGCCAGCAGACCGTCCGATTCCGGATTGACATAATTCATGTTATTGGAGATCTCAGCCTCAGTCAGCGCACGTGTCCAGACACGGCACTCAGCGACATAACCGTTGAGCGTACGTCCACCACCATAGGAAGCGCCGAGATAGAACCCGCCCGAATTATCGCTCGACAGGTTTATGGTCTCCCCCTGTGTTGCAACGCCGGTAATATACACACCGTCGATAAAAATATCCCAACTCTTCCCCGACCATACGGCAGCTACGTGATACCACTTGCCCGTATCAAAAGGTTTGGAGGTAGCAGCCGGCTGATAATCGCCATGGCAGATCTGAAGTACGTTCTTGGGAACCTTCACGTCTCCGAAACGGACTCCGCATTCGCCCTCGATACCCATAATCGAACTGATATAAGGATCGTAATTCTGGAACCCGTCCATATAGATGCGGGCCTCGAGCGTCACGGCTTTGAGCGCGGCAAGATTGGAGTCTTCCTGGAACGAAGGCACTTTATAGATGTTGCTCGATCCGAGGTAGATCGCCTTGCTGATAACCGGAGTCTTCAATACGATGAAAAGCGTCCGGGAAGGTTCCAGCACGGAAAGGCCGCTGTTCTCGATCTGCTCGATGCTTACAGGCATGCAATAGGTCGTACCTTCGGCAAAGTTATCGAGCGAAGTCACGGAGAATTCGACCTCCGACGAACGGCTGTAACCGGCCGAAATCACCACTTCGTCACCGCTGAGACTATAGCTGTTCGCGGGCGGCACGACATAATTTTTCTGGTATTTGATATTATACTCCTCCAACAGATCGGGGCGCAACGAAATCTTAATTTTGGTGTCCTTATTCACAGTTACCGAAGAGGAGACCGAAATCTCGGTTCCTGCCGGCGGCGTATCGATGGTCACCGTTTTGGAAACCGATTTCTGCGCATCGGTCATATAGGCCACCGGATGAATCTCCGCCGTCTCCTGACAACTGCAAAGGGCAGTCGCAGCGAGGACGAAGGGGGCGATTAAATATTTCAGTTTCATAACGTACATTTTTTCTGGTTAATAAATCAACGCATCACTAATTGGCCGGACCGTAGATTTCGGCTTCGTTCATGCTTGTAAAGCCACTCGATAAACGACCTACGTACACCCGGATATAACGGGCTTTGACCGTTCTTTTGAATTTGAACCACTTCCAGCTGTCGGACAGCGTCGGAGTGAAGGGAACGCCGGCCGAAAGGCTGTACCAGACATTGCCGTCTTCGCTGTAAGTGAGGTTGGTACACTGCGGCTGAGAGTCGTCATAATAAATATGCCAGCGCAGGCCGGTTACGTCGTTGACTTCCCCCATGTCGATGGTGAAGTTGCCGCCGTTGCCCCAAGACCAGGAAGCACTGTTTGCATACCAGCAATTACCATCGAGCTTACCGTCGAACATGGCCGCTTTCTGGGCATCGGAATCACAGTTCCAGACACCGGTGGCACCGCTCGTCGCCGTACCCTGACAACAAGTGATCGTCCATGCGGAGGTCGGAGCGATCTTCGCACCGTCGAGCGACGTCGCACCGATTTCGACATCAACCGAAGCCTTAGTTACAAAGATATAATGTACAGATCCTTCCTTCACGGCGTACACATCGTCCGAAATCGGACTGATCACCACAGGAATCAGGTAATTACCCTTTTCGAGCGATTTAGGATCGAGCGTAATCGTCGCAGCGGGAGAGAAAACTTGGTTTTCGGCACATTGGATCGGATCCATTTTCACCAGCGAAGGATCGACAGTCGCATATTTCGTACCGTTCGTTTTGTTGTAAGTCTCCACAAGTGCATTGTCTACACTCAGCGTCAATTGCATGTCGCTTACGACAGGACGCGAGAAAGAGAGCGAAACCTCGTCCTTCATCGTTCCGGTCACCGACCCGTCATCCTCGACGACAAACGAAAAACTGGAGGATTCGGTATTGGAAAAAGCCACGTCGATCGGAGT
>CAKVKI010000049.1 GCA_934754975.1 uncultured Alistipes sp.
GGCTCGGGGTTCGCTGTAAACAGCCCTTTTGGTCAGCACCGGAATCTCGACGGCGCCTTCGCGGTCGAAATCCATCAGCGGCACGGCCCCTGTCTTGGCGAGCGTTTCGCGCACGGCGGCGTTCACGATCTGCCACACGGCCTCCTCGTCGGCGAATTTCACCTCGGTTTTCTGCGGGTGGACATTGACGTCGATGCGCGAAGGGTCGATCGTCAGGTAGAGGAAATACGACGGCGAACTGCTCTCGGGAATCAGTTTCTCATAAGCCTTCATAATGGCGCTCGTGAGGTACGAACTCTTGAAGTAGCGGCCGTTTACGAAGAGGTATTGCTCGCCGTTGCGCCGCTTGGCGGCGGCGGGACGGCCGATGTATCCTTCGATGCGGGCGATCGAGGTGTCGGCCTCGACCTCCAGCAGATTCTGCTTGATATGCCGGCCCACTACATCGACGATACGTCCGGCGAGCGACGCAGCGCCCAGCGTATAGACCGGGGCGTCATTGGCGTAAAGTTCGAAAGCGATCTGCGGATTGCACAACGCCACACGCTGGAATTCCGACTTGATCTGCGCGGCCGACATCGTGCTTTTGTCCAGGAAACGGCGGCGGGCAGGCACGTTATAGAAAAGGTTGCGCACGAAAAACTGCGACCCTACGGGACACATCACCGGGGTCTGTCCGGCAAACTGGCCGCCGTTGATCTCGGTCTGCGTACCCACTTCGTCGCCCTCCTGCCGCGTCCGCAGTTCGACCTGCGCCACGGCGGCGATCGAAGCCAGCGCTTCGCCGCGGAAACCGAAAGTATTGAGTGCGTAAATATCGTCCACGGAGGTTATTTTACTCGTGGCATGGCGGTCGAAAGCCATGCGCGCGTCGATGGGCGACATACCGCAACCGTCGTCCACGATCTGAATCAGGTCCTTGCCGCCGTCGCGGAAATTGACCTTTACGGTGTGCGCACCGGCGTCGATCGCATTCTCCATCATCTCCTTGACCACCGAAGCGGGACGGTTGACGACCTCTCCCGCCGCGATCTGGTTGGCGACGACCTCGGGTAATAATCTGATCTTATCTGCCATCTACTCCTGATAATCGTTGGGGACCACGCTGATAGGCTGCTCCTGCCACTCGACGTCGGAAATGCCCGACTGGTCGAGACCGCCGCGCGACACTGGTTCTTCGGTGCTTACGACCTCGGTTTTCGCCGGGGCCCCGGTATGCGCCCGCAGGAAAATGTCGGCGAGTTTCGGATAGAGGATATAGATGAACAGCAGAACCAGAACCGCACCTACGACCATCTTCCAAACGCGGTCACGGCCCGTCTTGTCCTCTTTGGAGCGGCGTGCGGCGCGGGCTTCGCGCTGGGTGCGGATATATTGTCCGGGGCGGTATTCGCGGCCGGCGTCCTCGGCTCTCTCGCCGCGAAGCTCGGCACGACGCTGTTCACGCGCCTCCTTTTCGGGATCGTAATAACGCGGTATGTAGTTGAATTTATTCGCGTGCTTTTTGAACGGGCTGAAACCTAACATGGCGTGTCCTCCTATTTTTTTGTAAAGATACGAATTCTTCCGCAATTTTATTGTCTGCAAATTCCTTTTTCCGAATACGGACACAGACTCCTGCCGTGCGCAGGGAGCAGGCTACAGCCCGCATCATTCCCGCCGGGCGCATGACAGGAACCGGTTTCACAGGCCGCAGCAGCGGTCGCCGCCGGACGACCGGCAATCGGCGCGCGGACCGTCGGACGGCGGATCGTCGGAGGGCAATCGGCAGACGAACCGCCAAACGACAGCCGGCGGGCAGCCGGCGGGCAGACCGCCGCAACTGTCGGGAACCGCTCCCGACCTGCCGATACGGCGGAATGCCGGGACCTGCAAAGGTATTCAGCATTCCGCCGTACAAGCGAACCGTATCGTTTCCTAGCGGAAGAAACTCTTCATCCGCTCGAAAATATTCTGGTTTTTGACCGAGTCGGCTTTCTGGAAACCGGGCTGCCGGGACAACTCCTCGACCAGCCGTTTCTCCTCGGCATTGAGTTTCGACGGAATGGTGATATCCACCACCACCAGTTCGTCGCCGCGGCCGTAACCGTTCACGTCGGGCAGTCCCTTGCCGCCCAGACGTAGCACCTTGCCGGCATGCGTTCCCGGGGCGATTTTGATCTTGGCGCGGCCGTCGACGGTCGGCACCTCGACCGTACCGCCCAACAGGGCCATCGTCACGGTAATATTGAGGTTGTGGATCAGGTCGTTGCCGTCGCGCATCAGTTCGGGATGCCGCTCCTCTTCGATCAGCACCTGCAGGTCGCCGTTGACGCCGCCGTGGCGCGCGGCGTTGCCCTTGCCCGTGACGGTGAGCATCATGCCTTCGCCCACGCCGGCCGGGATCTTGATCTCCACGACCTCCGAACCACGGAGGGTGCCTTCGCCCTTGCACTTGTCGCAGGGCGAAGTGATGACCTTGCCCGTACCGCCGCAGGTCGGACATACGCCCTGAGTCTGCATACGGCCGAAGAAGGTATTTTCGACGCGCGTCACATGGCCCGTGCCGTTGCAGGTCGAGCAGGTCGAATAGGAATTGGCGTCCTTGGCCCCCGTGCCGCCGCACTTGTCGCAGGCGACGGTTTTGTTGATTTTGAGCTTCTTGGTGACGCCGTTGGCGATCTCGGCCAGGGTCAGTTTGACCTTGATGCGAATATCCGATCCGCGGTTCACACGGCGGCCGCCGCCGGACGACGAACGGAACCCGCCCCCGCCGAAATGTCCGCCGAAGATGTCGCCGAACTGCGAGAAAATATCCTCCATCGAGAATCCGCCGCCGCTGAATCCGCCGAAACCTCCGGCGCCGCCGCCCGCCGCGCCGCTCATGCCGGCGTGGCCGAACTGGTCGTAACGGGCGCGCTTGTCGGGGTTCGACAGCACGTCGTAGGCTTCTGCGGCCTCCTTGAACTTCTCCTCGGCCTGCTTGTCGCCCGGATTCTTGTCCGGGTGATACTGAATGGCCGCCTTGCGGTATGCCTTCTTTATTTCGTCGGCGTTAGCGTTTTTCTGAACGCCCAGCACTTCGTAGTAATCCCTCTTTTCAGCCATGTCCTTACTCTCCTACAACGACTTTTGCGAAACGCAGTACCTTATCGCCCAGCATATAGCCGGTCTGGACGATATCGACGACCTTGCCCTGCATATCCTCTCCGGCGGCAAATCTGGCCACGGCTTCGCAAAGGTCGGCGTCGAACTCCCGGCCCTTGACGTCGATCTCGGTCACGCCTTTCTGGCGCAGCGTTTCGGTAAATTTCTGCGATATCAGGTTTACGCCGGCGCGCAGCGCTTCGATATCGTCGCTCTTCTGCATGGCATCGACCGCCCGCTGCACGTCGTCGCGCACGGGAAGCATCGCCAGCAATACGTCGCGGCCTCCGGTCTGCACCAGGTCCATCTTCTCCTTGAGCGTACGCTTGCGGTAATTGTCGAATTCAGCCTGCAGGCGTATGTATTTATCCTGCCATTCGGCGACTGCAGCCGCAAAATCCGGTGCGGCGCCGCTGTCGGTCGCGTCTGCCATTGTGTCAGTCTCGTCCTGCGATTCGTCTGACACATTGGCACAGGGTTCGCCGTCGCACGAGGGATAACCTTCGCCCGGCTCGAATCCTTCGTCACCGTTAATGGCTTCATTATAAGCTTTTTCCTTTTTCATATTTAGTTGTTTTTCAGATTTTCCGTCCTATTAAGAGATCAAATTACATACCAACCGCCCGGAAGGGTCTAGCCGATGATGAAAATAGCAGGGCGTTTGTTCATCGCGGGCAGTTCGGCCGCACGCCATTCGCGCACCGGGAGCGTACGGATAAATTCGCCGGGAGCGGTGATATCCATGGCCACCGTCAGCCGCGTTTCGGGCGCAAGGGTCTGCAACAGCTGTTCCATCAGCTTGACGTTGCGGTACGGCGTTTCGATGAAAAGCTGGGACTGGCCTTCGGACTGGGCTCGGCGTTCGAAACGGCGGATCGCCTGCGCCCGTTCGGGCGGTTTGACGGGCAGGTAGCCGTTGAAGGCGAACGACTGGCCGTTGAGCCCCGAAGCCATCACCGCCATGACGATCGACGAGGGACCGACGAGCGGCACGACACGGATGCCGCGACGGTGGCAGGCTTCGACCACCAGCGCCCCCGGATCGGCGACGCCCGGCACGCCCGCTTCGGAGATCACGCCCGCCGAGCGTCCCTCGACGAGCGGTTTCACCAGCTCTTCGACCTCGCGGCCGGCGACGGTATGTTCGTTCAGTTCGCGGAAGCAGAGCGTGTCGATCGGACGCGCCGCACCCGCTTTCGACAGAAACCGCCGCGCCGTGCGGGTATTCTCGACGATAAAATAGTCGAGCGAATCCATAACCGCCCGGTTTGCGGCAGGCAGCACGTCCCACGGCGCCGTTTCGTCCGAAATCGGACACGGGATCAGATAGAGTGTTCCGTACATTTTTTCAGTTCAGCGATTTTTTGTTCCAATGCTCCGGCGCGGTTCGTGATCCGGGTGTACTGCACGGCGAACCAGAGACTCAGCGCCATGGCCCCGACGATCACCAGGCCGGGCAGCCCGCCGAGACAGAGCCAGCTCAGCAGGAATCCCGCGATCGAAAGCGCCAGCGGAGCTTTTCGTATAAGAAAGGCCAGTGCCACATAGACGCACGCCAACGCCGCCATGAAAATCCCGACAGCCAGCGTCTTCGCGTCGCCCCCGGCATGGACCAGCACGACCACGGCCCCGATAAGCGCGAAAAACGCGGCGCAGAGCATCGCGACCTTCGCCCGGCCCAGCTGGTCGAGGGCCGATTCCGCTTCGACACGCGCCGTCAGCAGTCGCATTTCGAGACACTTTACTGCCTGCACCCTATCCGCAGGACAGTTGCAGGCGGAACATTTGTCCGCTCCGGGCGCGATCAGGCCGCCGCAGTCGTAACATTTCATCGGATTATTCTTTGAGATAGATGCGTTTCACCCGCCCCGAAACCGAGGTCATGATTTCATAGGAGATCGTATCGAGTACGCGGGCCATCGCTTCGAGGTCATTGCCCGGCACGGGCGAGAAGACCGACACTTCGTCGCCCTCCTTCACGCCGGGAATGTCCGTGATGTCGATCATGCAGCTGTCCATGCAGACCCGGCCGACGATCGGCGCAGGCCGTCCGGCCACGAGTACCGACCAGCGGCCGCAGCCCAGATGCCGGTCCAGTCCGTCGGCATAGCCGATCGGGATCGTCGCCGTCGTAGTCGGCCGCATGAGTTTCCCGGCGCGGCCATATCCCACCGCATCGCCCGCAGGCAGATGTTTGATCTGCACGATACGGGTTTTGAGCGTCGAAACGGGACGCAGGGCGTCGTTATGCCGGAATCCGAAACCGTAAAGCCCCAGTCCCAGGCGGCACATGTCGAACTGCGCTTCGGGGAAGCGTTCGATGGCGGCCGAATTGGCCGTATGGCGGATGACCGGATAGGGCAGCGACGCGGCGATCCGCGCGCTCATACGGTCGTACAGGGCGATCTGCGCCCGCGTATAGGCATCCTCTTCGGGCATGTCGGCGCAGTTGAGGTGCGAAAAGACCGAAGCCGCCTTGACCTGCGGCGTCGCCGCCAACGCTTCGCACAACTGCGCAACCTCCTCTTCCATGAAGCCCAGCCGGTGCATGCCCGTATCCAGCTTGACGTGGATCGGATAACGGGTTTCGCCCGCGTGCGTCACGGCGTCGGCAAAAGCGCCGAGCGAGTGGAAACTGTAGATTTCGGGCTCGAGCCTATTGGCGATCATCACGTCGAAACTGTCGGCGTCGGCATTCAGCACCACGATTGGCATCGAAATTCCCCGTTCGCGCAGCAGGACGCCCTCGTCGGCGAACGCCACAGCGAGATAGTCCACGCCCTGATGCTGAAGCATCTGCGCGACTTCGAAATCGCCCGAACCGTACGATCCGGCCTTGACCATCGCCACGAGCCGGGTCCCGAAGCTCAGTTTCGACCGAAAATAGTTGAGATTATGGATCATGGCGTCGAGATCGACCTCCAGCACCGTCGTATGGCTTTTGCGGGAGAGCAGATGCACCAGTTTTTCGAAACGGAAATCGCGTGCGCCTTTCAGCAGAATCGCACGCCCGGCCACGGCGTCACGGCTGATACGCGCGACACATTCGTCGGTAGCCGTAAAAAACTCCTTGTCGCAGGTAAACAGCGCGGCATAGCGTTTCAGGCGGGGACCGATACCGATCAGGCAGTCGATGCCGGCGCGTGCGACCATGCCCGCCACGCGGCTGTAAAGTTCGTCGTCCGAGAGTCCGCTCTGCGAAATATCCGACAGCACGAGCGTACGGCGGCGGTTCAGCGCCACGTTGTGCAGGTAGTCCAGCGCCAGCGCCAGCGAATTGAGGTCGAGGTTGTAGGCGTCGTTGATAAGTATCGAGTCGTTGATACCCTCCTTCACTTCGAGACGCATCGCCACCGAGGGAGCCCCGGCGAACGAAGGGGCGGGATAGCGCATCACATCGCAGAACGCCTCGACGATCTGGGCGTTGCGGCGCGAAGCGGCGTTGCCGATGACCGATTCCGGCACTTCGGGATACGCGGCGGCATCGACGGGACGTCGGTCGGCGAAATGCGCCGCGACCATGCGCCCCAGCGGCTTGTAATAGCTGTGGTAGATGATTTTGGAAGCGCTGCGGGCAAGAATCATCTTCTCGTCGCACTTCTGTTCCAGGTTGATGAAATTTTCCTGGTGGGCGTCGCCGATCGAGGTGAAGATCACCGCGTCGGGACGGATGATGCGTTCCAGCCGCTCCATCTCGCCGGGCTTCGAGATGCCCGCTTCGAAAATCGCCAGCTCCTCGTCGCCTTCCAGCATCAGCACCGAAAGCGGCACGCCCAGCTGCGAATTGTAGCTCTTCGGCGAACGGTAATATTTCATGCCTTCGGGCAGCTCCTCGGCGATCCACTCCTTGATGACGGTCTTTCCGTTCGACCCCGTGATACCGACCACCGTGCCCCGGAACTGCGCCCGGTGCCAGGCCGCCAGCCGCTGAAGGGCTTCGATCGCGTTGTCCACCTGCACGAAACCGCACTCCCCGGTGCAGGAGGAGGCTTCGACGCCCCGCTCGACGAGGAACGCACGCACGCCCCGGCCCTGCATGCCGGCGATGAAATCATGCGAATCGTGGTTTGCGCCGCGCATGGCGACGAACATCGGGCGGCAGCCCAGCTCGCACGAAAGCGACCGGCTGTCGGTAACGACCGACCGCACCTCGGAATCGCAGCCCGAAAACTTTCCGCCGCAAATGTTGGCAATATGTGAAAGTTTGTAATTCATCCTCTTATCCTTTTTCCGTTCCATCCGTTATACGGCCCGCCGCCGGCAGCCGGAACATCTCTCCGCACACGGCCGGAACGCCGCGAAAAATCGTCAATCCATCTTAAAAGTTACGATCGTAATGCCCGCCCCGCCGCGGTCGGCATGTTCGTCCCTGGCGTTCTCGATCTCGGGAACCGTGCGCAGATAACGGCGAATCTCCTCTTTGAGCGCCCCGGTGCCTTTGCCGTGGAGGATCGAAACCGACCCGACGCCCACCATCAGGGCGTCGTCGATGAAGTCCTGCACGGCGTCCAGCGCTTCGGCAGCGCGCATGCCCCGCACGTCGATATGGTCCCTGAAGTTGAGTTTGCGGGCCGAAATATCGACCGAGACCACCGTGCGGGCCGTCTGCGGGCGCGTCGCCTCGCGAAACTCGTTGTTCGAAACCACGGTCAGCAGGTTTTTATCGACCGTGGTCAGTATCTGGCCGAAGGCGACCTGCGCTTTCTTACCCTTGACCGACTGCACCACACCGACCATATCCTGCCCGGCCATGCGGACCTTGGCTCCGGCTTCGACCTCGCGGGGTTTGGGCGGTTCGGGAGCGGCGGCCGCCGCCTGCGCTTCGCCGCGCTGGGTTTTGCGCTCGCTGCGCCGCTGGCGGCGGCGTTCGATGCGTTCGATCTCACGGGCCACCTGCGCGTCTTTTTCGGCTGTATCGGCCTGCTCGACCACGTCGCGGAAGTCGTCCAGCTCGTGACGCGCCAGGCGCGTCAGTTCTTTTTCGGCCTGCGCTTCGCGGATGGTCCTGATCGTATTCTCGATCTGCTTGTTGGCATCGGCGATCAACCGCTGGGCCTCCTGTTTGGCCTTTTTCAGAATCTCCTGCCGCTCGGCCTTAATCTTCGCCAGCTGTTCGGCATAAGTCTGCTCCAGCTCTTCGACCTTGCGGTCCGTCAGGCGGATGCGGTCGCGCTTCTGCTCCCAGTAATGCTTGTCGCGGGCGATTTCGCGCAGCTGCTTTTCGATGTTGATATGGTCGCTGCCGGCCTTTTCGCCCGCAATGCGGATAATATCTTCCGGCAGGCCGATCTTGCGGGCGATCTCCACGGCGAACGAACTGCCGGGCTTGCCCGTTTCGAGCCGGAACAGCGGCCGGATATGCTGTACGTCGAACATCATGGCGCCGTTGGCAACGCCTTCGGCGTTCGACGCATAATATTTGATATTGGCGTAATGGGTCGTAATAACGCCGTAGCACCCCTTGGCCAGCAGGCGTTCGAGGATAGCTTCGGCGATGGCGCCACCGATGATCGGCTCGGTACCCGAACCGAATTCGTCGATCAGCACCAGTGTCGCGGAAGAGGCCCCGGCCAACATGTTCTTCATGTTGAGCAGGTGTGACGAATAGGTCGAAAGATCGTCGTCGATCGACTGCTCGTCGCCGATGTCGATGAAGATAGAGCGGAACACGGGCAGTTCGGAAATCTCCGACGCCGGAACGAGGAAACCGCATTGGAACATATACTGCACGATGCCCGTGGTTTTCAGGCAGACCGACTTACCGCCCGCGTTGGGACCCGAAATGACGAGGATGCGCTTGCGGCGGTCCAGCTGCATGTCGAGCGGCACGACCTCGCGGCCCTGCGCCCGGAGCGTCTGCTGCAGCAAGGGATGGCGGGCGTTTTTCAGCACCAGCCGGTCGTCGGTCGAGACGATCGGCTTCACGCAGCCGTTCTCCGAGGCCCAGCGCCCTTTGGCGCGCAGCATGTCGATCTCGGCCAGGTAATCGCCCGAATCGGCGATCAGCTCCGCATCGGGGCGCACCGAATCGGTGAACTCCGAGAGGATGCGGACGATCTCGCGCCGCTCGGCGTATTCCAGTTCGCGCAGTTCGTTGTTGATCTCCACCACCTCGACCGGCTCGACGTAGAACGTGCGCCCGGTGGCCGACTCGTCGTGGATGAAACCCTGCAGTTTGCGTTTGTTGGCCGCGGCGACCGGAATCACGGCTTTGCCCTCGCGGATCGAAATCTGGGCGTCGGCATCGACAATGCCGGCGTTTTTGGCGGCCGACAGCACGGCCTGCAGGCGTTTGGCGGCCTGTCCCTCGCGTTCGCGGATGGCGCGCCGTATCTCCAGCAGACCGGGTGAAGCATTGTCCTTCACGTTGCCGAAACGATCGACGATGGCGTCGATCCGCTGCACGATTTCAGGCAACGCCGCGACGCCGCGGCTGCGGGCGTAAAGCGCCGGATATTGTTCTTCGCGGCGGAGAATAAACACGACGATACCGCCGACAACCGTCAGCGCGCGATGCAGCGTCACCACCTCTTCGACGTCGAGGAACGAGCCTTCGACACGCAGCTTGGCGACGATATGATCGACGTCGGGATACTCCCCGCCGGGAAATTCGTGTTCCATATCGAGCAGCAGGCGCATCTCGTCGGCCAGCGTCAGCCGCCGGGCGATCTCGCGCGCCGAGGTCGAAAAGTTCTCTTCGCCCAGCCGCACCCGGGCGGCGCGCATGGTACAGCGTGCCGCAACCTGTTCACGAAGCCGGTCGAAGCCGATCTTCTGCTCGAAGTTTGCAGGATAAATCATGGTTCTATGTCGGGTAAAGGGCTACCGAAGCCGCCTGAGCGAATCGCGTTCGGCTTTCTCGGCGGCCTTTGCGGCCTTCTTGTCGGCCTTCTCCTTCATCTTCTCGGGATTGCGCCCGAAGAGCGAAAGATGGACGTAACGGCCCGGATACTGTTTGACGTCGGCCAGTAGTGCGGAGAGATTCTCGCTGGCCTGATTGAGCGAATCGTAAAGTTCGGGATCGTTCATCAGCTTGCCCACCGTGCCCTCGCCCTGCGTGATGCGGGCCACCAGATCGTCGAGATGCCCGACGGTCTGCGAAAGCTTGACGGCGAACTCCTCTTCGGAAAACTGCGCGACGACCCGGTCCACATTGCCGATAATGCTGTCCACGCGCTGGGCGTTGTCGCCGAGCATGTCGGAGAATTTCGAAAGGCTCTCCAGCGCACTTTTCAGGTTGTTTTTCTCGGCGGAAAGGATCTGCGCCATGTCGCCCGTCACGGAATTGAGGTTGCCGAGCGTCCCGGCGATATTGCCGGCATTGCTCTCCATCAGTTTATTGAGGTTCTCGAGCGCACGCGACAGGTCGGTGGTGAGCTGCGAGACTTTCTGCTTGAAGAAATCCAGCTCCGAACCGGCCACATCCATCAGGTCACGGTCGCGGCTCGACCGCAGCGTATCCCCCTTGTGCAGGTAGGTGTCGGCCGTTCCGTAGGTGATTTCGATCGCCTTGGCGCCCATCAGTCCGTTGCTGAAAATCTTGGCTTCCGAGTCGGTCGGAATACGGTACTCGCGTTTGATGGTGAACCGCAGCACGACTTTGTCGCTACGGGCGGGATCGAACGAAAGGCCCGTCACCGAACCGATCTTGACCCCCTTCATCATAATCGGCGAAGCGTTCTGCACGCCGTTGATCTGGTCGTAAGCCGCATAATATTCGACGTTGCGGCTGAAAATATCGAATCCTTTCAGAAACCGGATGCCCGCCCACGCGACGCCGATCATCGCCACGGCGAAAATTCCGATCTTAACTTCCCTTTTCATATCTCGTCTGTTTTTATTTCACGATCTCTGTTCCCCGGCAGCTCACCACAAAGGCGTCGGGGAAGACTTTGCGCACCGACGCCAAGTGTTTCTGCGCCGCAGCGCGGGTCTCGTATTCGCCGACGCAATACTTATAACGGTATTTGCCGTCGGCCGTATATTGTTTCACCTTGCCGCGGTAACTCTTGAACCGCGCGGACGAAGTCGGCACGGTCTGGGGGCTGGCCAGCACCTGCACGGTATAGCGCAGCGGCAGGGCCTTCTGCTTCGGAGCTTCGGCCTTCGGGGTTTCCGCTTTGGGCGTCTCCGTCTTGGAGGTCTCCCGCTTGGCCGGCGGGGTTGCAGGTTCGGTTTTGGCGGCTGAGTCCTTCGCATCCGCCTTTCCGTTATTCCCTGATCCGCGCACGGGTTCTTTGCCCACGACGACCTGCTCCGGTTTCTTCTCCGGCTGCTGCGGCGCCGCAGCCTCTTCTTCAGCGTTGCGCGTTTCGAGTACATAGGCCGAATAGTCCTTCACCCCCTCGTAAATCGAACGGGCGATCTCGGTCTGGCCCTTCTCCGACTTCATATAGGCCGCTTCCTGCGAATTGGAGAGAAATCCGATCTCGGTCAGCACGCCCGGCATGTCGGTCGCATAAAGCACGCGCAGCAGCTGGGGTTTGATGCCCCGAGAATGGCGGCCCGCCTTCAGGTAATTGTTCTGAATACAGCGGGCTATCGCCATGCTGTATTCGCCGTAGGTGAACTGCAGGTTCTGGATATAAGCCCGCACGATGGCCGCCGTGCGTTCGTCGGACATGTCGATCAGGTCCTCGCGGTTGTTCTCGAACAGCGCGTTTTCGTTGTAGCGCTGCTCCTTGGGGCTTTCGCCCATAATCAGCGTTTCGACACCGCGCGCCGCCGTAGATTTGGCGGCATTGACATGGATCGAAATAAAAAGGTCGCCGCCGGCCTTGTTGGCGATGTCGGCGCGCGCCTGAAGGTCTTTCGCCTTGTCGGGTCCCAGCGCCTTGTCTGTCTTGCGCGTATAAACCACCTTCACGCCGGGCATGCCCTCCTCGATCATTTTGCCGAGTTTGAGAGCCACCTTCAGCGTCAGGTCTTTTTCGCTGGTTCCGCCGTAGTGCGCGCCGGGATCGCTGCCGCCGTGACCGGCGTCGATCACCACAACTTCGACTCCGTGCGCAATATTCCCTGCGGCAGCCACGTTCGTAAGAACGGTTGCAGTTGCAAATGCGAATAACAGGAACAGTCGTGTGCGCATATTTTAAGAGATCAAGTGTAAGCTTTCTGTAATTTTTTACCTATCTTTGTCGCGCCTGAAAACCCCGTGGGAGGTCGCCAGAGACCTGATTCAGACGTTTTTGCCGACATGTCGGCAAAGGTACGAAAAATTATTGGAATTTTGGATAAATTTAGGGTAAAATATCTATTTTCGGCGGCGGTAATCCTACTCTTCGCTCAGCTGGTGTTCGGCTCGTCCGCACCCCGGAGCATGTTCGCCACAGCAGCCGCAGACAGCGCCCGCACCCGAGATTCCCTCCCTGCATCCCCCCTTCCGGAAGCCGCGGCCGAAGTTCCCGCAACCGCAGCTCCGACACGCAGCGAACGCCGTGCGCAGGCCCGCGCGGCCCGGGAAAAAGCCCGCCGCCACGCCGAATTCGAAGCCATGTCGCAGGAGGAGCGCGATTCGATGTTCAGTTCGCAGGTCGATTCGCTCATCGCCCGCCGGGCCGACTCGCTCGCCAGCAGGCAGGCCGACACCGTGGCCCGCGACTCGGTCAAGCGGCCGCGCAAACCCGGGGCTTTCCTCGACGACCCGATTTCGGGCAAGAACAAGGACTCGCTGGTGTACGACGTGCGCAACAAGATGGTCTACATCTACAACGAAGGCGACGTCACCTACCAGAACAGCAACCTCAAGGCCGACTACATGCAGATCGACATGAACTCCAAGCTGATCCACGCATACGGCAAACCCGACTCGCTCGAAGGCAAGGCGATCGTCACCAAGCCCGAATTCACCGACGGCGGCGAAGCCCCCTACAAGATGGACACGATCACCTACAACCTCGACTCGAAGAAGGCCAAGATCAAGGGCGTGGCCACGCAGCAGGGCGA
>CAKVKI010000050.1 GCA_934754975.1 uncultured Alistipes sp.
CGATGTCGCGGCCGTCCATCACCACGCCGCGGCGGCGTCCCATCTCCTGTTGCATGGCCACCAGCTTGCGGCGCACGGCCGGAATGGCGCTCACGCGGCTCACGCAGTTGCTGACCTCGATCGTCCGGATTTTGCCTTCCGCCAGATCGCCGTTCACGTAGATGTCGCTGGCGCCGCGTTCGGGATTGAACCGGAACGTGATCGTAATCCGGTCGAGCAGCCTGACGACCGCGTCTTCATCTACGATGCCCGAACGGATCGCTCCGTGTTCGAGCGCATAGAGCGTGACGGCGCGGTACATGGCGCCCGTGTCGATGAAAATGTAGCCCAGACGCCGGGCGATGGCTTTGGCGAACGTGCTTTTCCCGCACGACGAAAATCCATCGACGGCGATTATGATTTTGTGTTTAGTATCCGACATTGGGGAATATATCAAGAAATGTTGAAAGTATCGTATAAATACCCAGTATGCCGATGATAAGGCCCGCGACGTGGTTGATCGTCAGCATGTGGCGGGGCCGGAAACGGCGGCGGAAGAGGTTGATGACGAAAGCCAGCATCGTCCACCATGCCGCGGCGCCGCCGAAGAATCCCGCGATGATGAACACCGCGCGGATGAATCCTCCCACTCCTTCGTGCGTGATGTCGCCGCCCGAAATCTTGAAGACGGCGAAGAAGGCGAGAATGTAGGGAATTACCATGATGAAGTTGGCGATCGTAAGTCCGAAAATCGAGGCGAAGTCCTGCCACAGCGAGGTTTTGCCCGCGCGGTTGCGGCGGATCTGGGGAACGGGATTCTGGGCGAAGATGTAGACGCCGACGATCACCACGAAGATGCCGCCGATTACGCGCAGCAGCGTGTTGTACTGCTCGATCTGGGTTTGGAGCATCGAATAGAAGAACAGCGCCGCCATGGCCATGAAGGTGTCGGCGCAGGCGACGCCCAAGCCCGATACGATCCCCGAGCGGCGGCTTTTCGACAGCGTGCGCTGAATACAGAGTACGGCTACGGGGCCGACGGTGATCGATGCGGCGACACCTACGCAGATGCCGCGGAACATAACGTCCAGAAATTCAAATCCCATTTTCGCTTGTT
This sequence comes from uncultured Alistipes sp., assembly GCA_934754975.1. Classification (GTDB taxonomy): domain Bacteria; phylum Bacteroidota; class Bacteroidia; order Bacteroidales; family Rikenellaceae; genus Alistipes. The sequence continues at coordinate 1,097 of CAKVKI010000050.1, forward strand.
GCGGAGTTTTCAGTGAGCAAAGATACTAAAAACCTCGGACATCCGCCAGAGGGAGGCAAAAAAAGGGCGCGCCGGGTTGTCGGAAATGGCCGATATGTTGATAAAATATCGAAAACTTTGGCCGAATTGTTGTATATTGGTACTTCTTAGTCAGTATTTTTGCATAAACAACAATCGGGCCTATGGCAGAAATGAAACAATTCGGGATCGACCTCGAACTCGACGATACGATCGCTCAGGGCAACTATTCGAATCTGGCGATCATCTCCCACTCTACCTCGGAGTTCATCATCGACTTCGCCGCGGTGCTTCCCGGCGTGCAGAAAGCGCGCGTCAAAAGCCGCATCATCCTCACGCCCGAGCATGCCAAACGGCTGCTGCGTTCGCTGCAGGAAAACATCGTACGTTACGAGAGCAACGTGGGCAAAATCGAGATTCCGACTCCGTCTCCGGCTTCCGAGACCGGGCCGAAAATGGGCGAGGCTTGAAAAGTGAACAGGGGCGCTGCTTGAGTGATTGTATTTTATTGCATTATTTCTTTTAGCATCAATTTCTTACCGCCTTTCCCCTGTAAGTAATAAATCTCGGTAATGGTTGGATATCGGAGCGTTATCACATACACTCCGTTGACATCGTCCTGATACATTTCATTATAGAACAAACGACGTGTGCCGGGAGTGTCTTCGCGGCCTTGTCCGATAATTTCCGAACGATCCAGGTGCAGGGGTATCCGTTCCTTTTGATCTTTATACTGGACAAAACCGCCTGCCATATCTTCATCGTAAATCGCAAGTCTCAGCCGGCAGGTATCTTTCGATCCGACGGATTCCAATTCCACATCGATATAGTTGTCGCCGCAATCTTCCTCTTCGAAGACCGGATATCCCTCTTCGTCCTCCAAATACGACATCGTGCCGTTTTCTTCTACCTCTACCATGGTCAGGCAGTGCTGTTCGATAAGCACCGCCCGGTTATCCACCAATTTGTAGATTTGCTCCATCTTGCTGCTTCCGGCGCAGCAATAGTTCGTCGAAGTGATCGTTTTGGAAACGTCGTTAAATTCCAGGTTGGTTCCGCCGATATTACTCTCGAAAAAAGCGCCGGTCCCGGGATCGAACAGAAAATAAACGCTCGACGTATTCCCATTTGCATATACTCCTTCCAATATGGAAAAATCGTCGTAGCCGTCGAAGTTGTAGTCACCGCTCCAAAGGGCGTTTCCCACACACCCTAATTCAGTCAGGTCGATTTCCTGCAGGAGCCGGCGCGTGGTTTTATCAAGCACCTGAACACATATCCCTAGGTTGTAATAATCGGTTGTATCCTTGGACGTTACCAGTTGCAGTGTGAGGGAATCGATTTGTGTTTCATCGATAATTTTGTTTTGCCACCCGCCGCTATTGACCTCTTCGGGAGTGCGAAACTCGGTGAAGCGCGGCGGCGCGGAATTCTCCTGCGCCTGCAATCCGGGCAGGAACAGGGGAATCAACAGACACATCAGGATTGCTGTCTTTTTCATAGGATCGCTATTTTACGATAATTTTCATTTCACCGTAGATACGGTCATTTTCCGTGTAGGGCTCAGGACATGTATACAATACCGTATTATCGTCCGTCCACGACCAGTCCGCACCGTATCTCCATGCATAAATCAAATCATTGATACGATTATAATTACAATCGCTGTTGTCCGTCCACGACCAGGTCATATCCCCGGCCCAAAACAAATCGCCGACATGCTCGTATCGGCTCTTTTCCCTGTTCCATTTCTCTATAAAATAGCTGTAGCCGTCTCTTGCGATTGCATCGGGACCATCGGCATTGATCCGCAACTGTTTGTCGGGCGAAACGGACCACTCCTCGGGACTTATATTTCCGTTCCACTCTGCCGAATTGGTATTGAAGTCCACCGTATTGTAACCGGCGTCGGAATCGAAAAGCAATATTCTGAGTTCCGGATAGTAGGCGGAAAAGAGAAATTCGAGATCCCGGTACACCTTTGTCCCGTTGTTGAAGGTAATTTCGAACTCGTTAACAATACGGTTTCCATACTCTTTGGGGATAACCTTCAGTCTCCTGCCGAGCATTTTCTGGACTTTGGCAAGATCCTCTATTTTCTTGTAAGGCTTGTGCCGCAAGTGTTCCGCCGCCTGTTTCCGGGTTTCGTATTCCTCTTTGGGGATCGACCTTATCCGGATACTGAGACTGTCGTTGATCCGTATTTCCACCGTTCCGGATATTTCTTCATCGTAATCGGCATGCGCCGTGCCGCGGGTTCTGGCGCATGAAAAGGAATCTTCCTGCCGCAGGGTTGAATTTTCCGCCGAAACGGGCACGATAAGCCACAGCAGTGCCGCAGCGGATAAGATGAGACGTAATATCATGTGCTGTAGGTTTGGGATTCAGAGCCAATATACGGGTTTCCGGGATAAAAAACAAACAATCCCGGACTTTCCGGCTTTGAATCCCGATTGCAGGACCGATAATGAAAGGGCGCTGCTCAAGCAGCGCCCTTGTTTTTGTCCTGCTGCGGACTCCGGTCCGTAAGGGCCGTGCGGCAGGCGTTTCTCTGTCCGGCAAAACCGTGCCGGCCGGGTGTATTCGCCGGACAGGAGTGTTCTGCAGAACTCGGTTCGCACCGTTCGGGACGGTTTTTTCCGCCCGGAGCCGTTCGGCGCGATTATCTGTATCCCGGCTTGCGCCGCCCGGCGCCTTCGCGGCCCGTCAGGTCGTCGCCCAGTTCCGCGCGGTACTGTTCGGCGACCGCTTCCAGCTTTTCAGCGATTTCGGGGTGCTGCGACAGCACGTTATAGCGTTCGCCCGGGTCGCGCCGCATGTCGTACAGCTCTTTTCCTTCGACACGGCGGGGAGTCATCTCGCCGGGCATGCCGTCGTCGCCGGGCGTCCCGTAGGCGAGGTAGTCGTGCGGGAAAACCAGCTTGTAGGCGCCGTCGGTCACGGCTTCGAGGCTGTTGTCCTGATAATAGAGACAGAGCGCGTCGCGGACCGGCGCCGCATCGGGGTCTTCGAGCAGCGGCAGCATGCTCACGCCGTCGATCTTCTGTGCGGGCAGCGGCGCCTGGGCGATCTGGGCGAAGGTCGGCAGGATGTCGATGTTCGAGGCCAGCCGTTCGCAGACCGTACCCGCAGGTATCGTCCCTTTCCAACGGGCGATAAGCGGCACGCGAAGCCCTCCGTTGAAAGTCGTGGCCTTGGCTTCGCGCAGGCCCCCGGTCGATCCTGCATGGTTGCCGTAAGCGATCCACGGGCCGTTGTCCGAGGTGAAAATCACCAGCGTGTTACGCTCCAGCCCCAGCTCTTCGAGTGTCCGGATCACCTCGCCGACACTCCAGTCCAGCTCCATCATCACGTCGCCGTAGAGTCCCTGTTCGCTTTTACCCTTGAATTTGTCCGAAACGGCCAGCGGTACGTGCGGCATCGAGTGGGCCAGGTAGAGGAAGAACGGGCGGTCCCTGTTCTCGCGGATAAACTTTACGCTCCGCTCGGTGTAGTCCGTGGTGAGCGTGGTCTGGTCGAGGTTGTAGCCCAGTATCCGGTTGCCTTCGTAGGTCGGCAGGTCGGGGAATTTCCATTTGGGATGGTAGGGCCACATGTCGTTCGAGTAGGGCAGTCCGTACCACTCGTCGAACCCGTGCTGCAGGGGCAGGAACTTTTCGGCGTCGCCGAGGTGCCATTTGCCGTAGATCGCCGTGGCGTAGTCGCGTTTTTTGAGTACTTCGGCGATGGTCTCCTCCTCGTCGCTGATGCCGTAGGGACAGCCCGGATTGGGCGCATGGGCGAAGCCGATGCGGTTGGGGTAGCACCCCGTGAGCAGTCCTGCGCGGGATGCGCCGCTGATGGGCTGTGCGGCGTAAAAGTTGGTGTACCGCATTCCTTCGAGGGCCAGGCGGTCGATGTTCGGGGTTTTGTAGCCCAAAGCCCCCGAGAAGGAGAAGTCGCCGTTTCCGGCGTCGTCGAGGTTGATGAGGACGAAATTGACGTAATCGGGTTGTTTCGGCTCCGTGTCGCACGAAACGATCCCTGCGGCGGCCGCGGCCGCCGGCAGGATGGGTAAGTATTTCATATTCGGTTTTGTGTTTGAATCGTGACGGTTAATGTTCTGCGCTTTGGGGGGCGTAATGGGTCTCCATGATCTCCCGCATGCGCGCCGACCCTTCGTCGGTATCCTTATACTGCCTGCGCAGTTCGAGCATCTCGCGTTTCATCGCTCCGATCACCTCCGCGTAGGCCGGGTTGCCGTACTGGTTCCGGTTCTCGTGCGGATCGGTCCGCAGGTCGTAGAACTCCCACGAAGGCGTCGAGACGCAGTCGTCCGAGCCGGTCATGCCGAGCCGGTCGCCGTAGAAGAAGATCAGCTTGTAACGGTCGTTGCGGATGCCCATGTGCGCCGGGCGTATTTCGTGCTGGGTCCAGTAGCGGTAATACATGCTGCGGGGCCAGTCCTGCGGCGTGTCGCCCGCGAGGTTGCTCCGGAAACTGCGTCCCTGCGCCTGCTGCGGCGGTTCGGCTCCGGCGTAATCGGCCAGCAGCGATGCGAAATCGACATTGGTTACGATGTCCCCGCTGCGGGTCCCGGCCGGAATCTCCTTCGGATAGCGGATCACGAAGGGCATGCGCAGCGGCTCTTCGTACATGATGCGCTTGTCGAAGAATCCGTGTTCCCCGAGGAAGTACCCTTGATCCGAGACGTAGATCACGACCGTATTTTCCGCCAGCCCCTCTTCATCGAGCGTGCGGAGCAGGCGGCCGATGTTGTCGTCGATCGCCGCGGCGCAGCGCAGGTAGTCGCGGACGAGTTTCTGGTAGATGGCCCGGCGGTTGGCTGCGGAATCGCCCTCGACGCCGCAAAAAGGCAGTTCGGGGTAGTAGGTCCACCAGTTTTCCGGATCGGTGTAGGCTTTGTTCCAGCGCCATGCCATCGTTTCGAGCGGCTGGCCCGCGAACGTGCGGCCTGACTTTTCAGGTCCGAATTCGAGCAGGTTCTCCGGCTCGGGGAAGGTCACGCCGTCGTAAAGGTGCGCGAACCGCTCCGGGAAATCGCACGGTTCATGCGTGGCCTTGAAGTGGCAGAACACCGAAAAGGGCTTCGTCCGGTCCCGTTCTTTGATCCAGCGGATCGCCTTGTCGGTCACCAGATCGGTCGAGAATCCCTTTTCCACTGCGCCGCCGACACCCTTGTCGTCGTCCATCCAGTTTTTGGCCGTCTTGAATACCGGGTCGCGGTAGGTGCCCTGATCGTGGAAAACGCTGTAATAGTCGAATCCCGCCGGCTCCTTTTTCAGGTGCCATTTGCCGACCAGCGCCGTCCGGTAGCCGGCCTGCTGCAGCCGCTTGGCGATGTTGTCCTGTTCGGGACGCAGCGCGTCGTCGAGCGTGTAGACGCCGTTCAGGTGGCTGTACTGCCCGGTGAGGATCGCGGCCCGGCTCGGCACCGAGATCGAGTTGGTGCAGAACGCGTTGTCCAGCACGCACCCTTCGGCGGCCAGCCGGGCGATGTTGTCGTTGGCGGCGTACGGCTCCAGAATGCCGCCGTAAATGCCCCAGCTCTGCGAGGTGTGGTCGTCCGAGAGAATGAAGAGTATATTGGGATGCTCCTGCGGCGCCTGGTCCGTACATCCTGCGGTCACGGGGAGAATTCCGACGGCGGCCGCGCATAATTTGAATCCGCGTTTATCCATACTGCTAATATACGTAAATTTCGTCGATAAACAGATACGGCCGCAGATTCCGGTCGAAATAAGCTTCGGGAAGCTGCTCCGAGCGCATGACCCGCAGTTTCACGTAGCGGGCCTGAAGGGCCGGGGAGAAGTTCGCTTCGTGGCGGAAAATGCGTTTGACGGCGCCGTAAGGAACTTCCGGGTAGTTTTCGCTGTGGACCTCGCGGAATGTTTCGCCGTCGTCCGAAACCCATATCTTCGCTCCTGCGGCGTCCATGATGTGCGAACCGTAGTCCAGCAGGGCGTTGAACGCCACCTGCGCGATCTCCTCCTGCCGTCCGAGGTCGACCACGGCCTCCATGTCTTCGTCCTGCCAGCCCGCCCAGTTGCCGTAGGTGAAGACCCGCTTGCCCCGCAGGCCGTCGTTGAGGGCGGCCGCCGCGTATTTGGGGTGCGGAGCGGTCAGCAGCCGGATCGGCTTCATGGTCGCCTTATTGAAGGTCACCTTCTCGCGGAAAGGTTCGCTGCGCCGTCCGTCGGGCAGGACGGCGACCGCCCGGATCGCCGCCGGCGATCCGATCCACACCGTGTCGGTGCAGAGGGGCGACTCTTCCGTCGGTTCGCTGCCGTCCAGCGTGTAGCGGATGTCCGCTCCGGGCAGCGAAGCGAGGGTCATCCCCACCGCCTTGCGGCCGTAATCCGCGGTGAAGGCGCCGGTTATGTCGTAGAAATAGGGGAAGTGGCTGTAACCGTCGCGGTCGTAGAAACCGACGAGCCGGTCGAGCCGCTCCATAAAGCCCGTGAAGTCCTTCTCCCTGTCCGACCACGCCCTTTCCGCGAGCGCCGCCAGCCGGGGCAGCAGCATGTGTTCCAGAATCGTATCGGTCCGCATGTAGGTCGTCCACACGTTGGCCTGCACGCCGATAATGTGGCGGGCCTGCTCCGGCGTCAGCTCTTCGGGAACGGGTTCGGTGTCGTAGACCTTTTTCAGCGGAATATAGCCGCCGATGGTCGGCGGTTCGGTGTCGATGTTCGCCGACTGGTAATAGTCGAAGTAAAGCGACGAGTTGGGCGACATGATGACGTCGAAACCCTCGTCGGCGGCCCGGATGCCGCCCGCCGTTCCGCGCCACGACATGACCGTGGCGTCGGGCGACATGCCGCCGTCCACGATTTCGTCCCAGCCGATCAGCCGCCGCCCGTGGCGGGCGAGGAACTCCTCGATCCGCGTGTTGAAGTACCCCTGAAGCTTGTCTTCGGCGCTGTGGCGGGCGTCGGCTTTCAGCCCGGCCCTGCGGATCAGCGACTGGCATTCGGGGCACTCCCGCCACCGCGTGCGCGGCGATTCGTCGCCCCCGATGTGGATATACTCCGAGGGGAAGAGTTCGATCGTCTCTTCGAGGACCTTTTCCACGAAATCGAAAACTGCGGGATTGCCGGCGCAGAGAATGTCACGGCGCACGCCCGGCTGCGAGGTGATGACGTACGGCCCGCCCGTGCATCCGAGTTCGGGATAGGAGGCGAGCGCCGCCGTCATATGGCCCGGCATGTCGATCTCCGGAACGACCTCGATATACCGGCGTGCGGCATACTCGACGATGTCGCGGACCTGCTGCTTGGTGTAGTAGCCGCCGAAAGTTCCCGGCTCGCCCGTGAGCGTCGTGTCGCGGCGGAAAGCCCCGGTTTCCGTCAGGCGGGGATAGGCGTCGATCTCGATCCGCCACCCCTGGTCGTCGGTCAGGTGCCAGTGGAAGACGTTGAGGTTGTGCAGCGCCGCCAGGTCGATGATCCGCTTTACCTCTTCGACGGGATAGAACGTGCGTCCCACGTCGAGCATCACGCCCCGGTAGCCCAGATACGGTTCGTCGGCGATGCGGACCGCCGGGAAAAGCACTTTGGCCGCTTTTGCGGCGCCCATCGCCTTGCGGAGCGTCTGGATGCCGTAGAATACGCCTGCATCGGATTCCCCGCTGACGGTGATGCGCTTCTCCGAGACCTCTATTTCGTATGCTTCGCCGCCTTTTCCCGGGTTTTCGGTCCGCAGTATGACGGCGCTGCCGTCGTTGGAAACGCCGTCCGGGCCGGTGATTTCGGGGGCCGAGCCGACGACCGCTTCGATATACCCGGCCAGGAATTCCGCATTGGCGCGCATGCCGTCGCCGGCGTCGGTGCATACGATCCGCGTGCGGGCGTCCAGTTCGAAATCGCCGCCGTCGCCGGGCGCGATTTCGCCGGGACACGGTACGATCCGGTAGTCGGCAGTCGTTGTATCGTTCTCGCCGCAGGCTGTGAACGCAACGCAGGCCAGCAGCAAATAGAATGAAAATTTCATAATTCGTTCTTTCAGGAAAGTAGTCGTTAGAAACGACCTCCCCGTAAAACCGAATTTACGGGGAGGTTCATTTCCTTCAGGCGATTATTGGGCAAGAACGCCGTCCCAGTTATATCCCACCTCGATACGTTTGTCCGGGGTGAAGACATAGGGGGTGTTTGTGGATGCCCTGTGGATGAGGGCGTCGGGCTGTTTGCCCGTAGCGTCTTTGAAGAGGTAGGTGTCTGTTTCCGTCATCGGAGTGTCCTCTTCGATGCATTTCACGCCGGAGCCGGGAACCATTGCCTTGCCTTCGGTGTACTCGTTCAGTTTCCAGTAGCCCAGCAGCCCCGGCGTGTCGGCCGGAACCGCATAACGGTTGTTGTTCAGCTCTTCGACGCTGCGCGCTACCGACCAGAAACGGACCTGGCAATAGCGGTAACGGAGACTCCCGAGGTTGCCGGAAGCGGATTCGTTGCCGAAGCGGATGCCGTTCAGGGCGTAGAACTGCGTCGCGGCATAGCCCGACTTGGCCGTATAGCCGACGTTGCCGTTCACGTAGAGCGTGATGTCCCCTTCATCGCACACGATGGCGATATGGTGCCAGACGTTCGACTGGAGCGGAATGGAGGAGATCTGTTTGCCGGAGCGGCTGACCATGCCGTTGATCAGGCTGTTCTTCGTGCCGCCTCCGCTGTCGCCCAGGCGGAGCATGAAACCGTCCTGGATGATCTTCGTGCCGCCCTGCTCGTAGTAGCCGATGGCCGATGCGAGCCAGGTCGTCGTGTTGCCGGTGTAGATCAGGCTGGGGTTGAACAGCGTTTCGAAGGTCCACGACGAGAGTTTGTAATCTTCGGCGAAGCGTGTTTGCAGATAGCTGTTGCCCGTTATCTCGACAACGTTCGAATAGGGAACCGGCGTGGCGGCCAGGATGAATGCATCGGCGCTGTCGAGTACCTGCATGGCGTCTCCTTCGGCCTTTACGGCGATGGGCAGCGCATGGACGAATCCCGTCTTGTTCTGCTCCGTGGTGAGCGGATGCAGGGTGATTGTCACCGGATTGGAGACGACCTTGCCTGCGGGGATCACCACGCTGCTTTCGAATTCGTAATTGGTGCCCGGAAGCAGTGTGTAGGAGGTGTTGTTCTGCTTGTTATATTCGTCGAGGGCCTTTTCGTCCACATATACGGTGAGTTTCAGATCCCTGCCCAGCGGTTTTGAGATGCGGGGCGTAACCGTGTAGACGCTGCCGTCGTCGGGAATGACGAACGAGACGGACTTGGCCGTTCCGACCGCTTCGTTCAGGAAGAGCCTGCCGGGGCCTGTTACGTCGTCGTATTTGAGTTCGGCGTTGTCGCAGGATACGAGTCCCGTCACGATCGCTGCGACAGCTGATAAATAAAATGCCTTTATTTTCATTGCAGTAGTTTTATTCGGTTATTCGTTCGAAGCCTCTTCTTCGTCCTGAGACTGATGTACGGCGTTGATGGCCTGCCGGGTCCATGGGTAGAAGCCCGATTTGCCCGAGAGATAATATTCGTATTCGATGTGATAGGAGCCGAATCCCCCTTTCCGATAGGTTTTCCCTTCCCAGGTGGGTTTCCACAGTGCCTGTCCCAGAAGCCGGTTGATGCCGCCGGTGTAGGAGCCGCCGCCTTCTGCGGCATATTGTTCGAAATTGACCGTGGTGTAGAGCTTGCGGATCAAATCTTCCGGTTCCATATATCCGGAACCGTTCCGGATTACCGTGCTTATGTAGGAGTCGAGTCCCGAATCGGAGGAGGTGCCGTACGCCTGCCAGATGAAGTAGTCGAAATAGGGCATGCAGCGGCCTTCGACGGCGTTGATCTCTCCGTCGATGACCAGCAGTTTGTCCGTGCCCGATTTCGGTCCGAGGTATTTGCCCAATTCGTCCACGAAGATGTAGAAGTTGTCGCGGTTGGAGAGTTCGCGTTTGCAGCCGGCTCCGCCGACGTTCGGTTCGTAGTCCAGGTCGATGCCGCTGTAGCCGCCCGTATAAACGCTGTCGGCAAGCATGCGGGCGTATTTGCGGATGGACGCTTCCTGAGCGGCCCGCTCATCGGTGCCGTCCGCGGCCCGCCATCCCGACGCAGTGTCCCATTCGGGCTTCCAGCCGAAATACTCCTCTTTCTGGGGGTTGTTCTGGTAATCTCCTCCGATCACATCGACTCCCACCCAGCCTGTTATGGTGGTACACACCACCTTGGTGCCTTTTACCCGCTGGACATACTCCATGTCGGCTTTCATGGCGTCGGTCAGGACGCTGGGGCGCCATCTGCCCCAGATAGCCGCCAGATAGAGGCTGTCGGGAAGGCCCCGGAGCGAGTTCTTGAGGTTGGTGGCGTTGGCGCCCCAGCCGCCGAACCATCCCCATGCCATGTCGTAATCGGTCTCCGCCTTCCATTTGCGCAGGGCTGCGTAATAGGCGTCGTCATGCCCGTCGCCCTTGAGGAATACCTTGCTTTCGGCCTCCGTCCAGTCCTCGCAGGAGACCAGAGCGGACGCGAACAGCAGCAGGGACAGACACATCAATAATATCTTTTTCATACTTATCTTTTTTTCGAGTTACATTGAAAAATTGCCGGTCAGCAGGAGTATGCTACCAAGCGGGTTTGTCTGTTTTTACATCCCACCACAACCGGGTTCCGAACTTGTCGCCGCCGGCGCCCAGCAGGGCCACTGCCGCATCGTAGTTGTCGGCGTTGCGCGTCTGTTCGTTGGGAGCGAAGGGGATTCGCGAAGCGCCTTCGGTCGGCAGGTTCGGCTCGTTCGAGGCATTGGTGCTGGTGGGCGTGGGGTAGAACCGCGGGTATCCCGTACGGCGCTGCTCGGCCCATGCCTCGGTCCCGAGCGGATAGAGGGCAATCCATTTCTGCGTGATGATCTTCTCACGCTGCTGTTCCGTCGAAAGGGCGCCGTTCCAGGCGACGGTGACGTTGTAGCCCGTGCCCGGCGTGTAGCTGTTGGCCCTGCGCGGATCCGAATAGGCGGTCGGCGCAGCCGTGCCGGCGATGTAGGACGTATAGTTTTCGGCCTGATACTGCTCGAACGAAAGGCGGATACCCTCTTCGTAGTGCGTTTGCGCATCGCCCGTCACGTCCCATTTGTTGACGGCCATTTCGGCTTTCAGGAAGGCTACTTCGGCGGCGTTCATCCACATGAGCCGGTCGAGGGCGTTGGTTTTCGGAAGCGAATAGTAGTCCTTGTACTGGCTGTAGGAGTAGGCGCCTACGCGCGAACCGTGGTATTCGCTGTCCCGGACCGCAGGGTTGAAATATTTGGAGAGACGCGGGTCGTTGAAGCTTTTCATGTAGGTGACGATCTCGGCCGCCGCATGCACGTCGCTGTAATCCTCCACCAGCCAGCGAAGCGGATTCTGGTCGTTGGTCTCGGAGACGTCGAGCGAAGCGTTGTCCGCGTTCGATTCGATCACGCCGTAGGGATGCGAAACGGCCTCTTCGGCATATCGT
>CAKVKI010000051.1 GCA_934754975.1 uncultured Alistipes sp.
TCAAGGCTCCGGCCTTCTCGTTCGCCAAGATCCGCGGTATGGATTCGTACCTCTCGCCCGAGATGAAATCCACGGGCGAGGCCATCGGCTACGACGACAAGCTCACCCGTGCGCTTTACAAGGCGCTGCAGGCGACGGGCATGAACGTCTGCAACTACGGCACGATCTTCGTCACCATCGCCGACCACGACAAGGAACAGGCGCTGCCTTTGGTGCGGCGTTTCTACGACCTCGGCTTCAATGTCGAAGCGACGACCGGGACCGCCGAATTCCTGCGCGACCACGGTATCCGCACCCGTACGCGGCGCAAGCTGAGCGAGGGCAGTTCGGAGATCATCGACGCGCTCCGTCAGGGCCATGTAAGCTATGTAATCAATACCATCGACATCAACCAGCACAACACCCGGCTCGACGGATACGAAATCCGCCGCACGGCTGTCGAGAACAACGTGACGATCTTCACGGCGCTCGAAACGGTGAAGGTGCTGCTCGATGTACTCGAAGAGATCACTTTCGGAGTTTCGACCATCGACGCGAAGTGATTTCCGGTTTGAGGGCGCATTTCGCACGCTCCTCTTTTGCTCCGAATGGGACCGTATCCCGTTCGGAGCAAAATGAACGAAGCGCGGGACCCGTTCTCCGGATCAAAAATCGAAAGGGGATACATGTATAAGAAAGGCATCTATAAGATTCTTGCGAACGAGCCGCTGACGGCTTCGGTGTGGCGCATGGTGCTGGAGGGCGATACCGAATGGATCGTCCGTCCGGGACAATTCGTCAATATCGCGCTCGAAGGCCGCTACCTGCGCCGTCCGATTTCGGTGTGCGACTACGATGCACGGACCCTCACGCTCATCTATAAGGTCGTGGGCGGAGGTACGGAGCAGATGAGCCGCATGGCGGCGGGCGCGGAGCTGGACCTGCTGACGGGACTCGGCAACGGCTTCGACACCTCCAACGATGCGCGGCGGCCCCTGCTGGTAGGCGGCGGCGTAGGCGTGCCTCCGCTCTACAAGCTGGCTAAAGCGCTGCTGGCTGAGGGCAAACGGGTGAGCGTCGTGCTGGGATTCAATACGGCGGACGAGGTTTTCTATGCCGATGAATTCCGGGCGCTGGGGTGCGACGTGCATGTCGCCACGGCCGACGGTTCGGCGGGGACGAAAGGCTTTGTCACGACGGCTATCGCAGGCGACGGCATCGACTTCGACTACTTCTATGCCTGCGGTCCGCTGCCGATGCTGCGCGCGCTGTGCGACTCGGTCGCGCAGGACGGCCAGTTGTCGTTCGAGGAACGGATGGGATGCGGTTTCGGCGCCTGCATGGGCTGTTCGTGCAAAACGAAATACGGCAACAAACGCATCTGCAAGGAGGGACCTGTACTAACGAAGGGGGAGATCATATGGTAAGAGAGCAGTTCATCGCACAAAACCGACAGGCAGGAGGACCTGCCGCCGATATGTCCGTCACCCTGAGCGGTCTGAGACTGGACAACCCGGTTGTTCCGGCCAGCGGTACGTTCGGATACGGCAACGAATTCCGGGATTTTTACGACATCAACATCCTCGGTTCGTTCTCGTTCAAGGGCACTACGCGCGAACCGCGCTTCGGCAATCCCACGCCCCGCATCGCCGAATGTACGGCGGGGATGATCAACGCCGTGGGACTGCAGAATCCCGGCATCGACGCCGTGATCGCCGAGGAGTTGCCGCGCCTGAAGAGTTTTTTTCATAAACCCGTGATCGCCAATATCAGCGGTTTCTCGATCGAGGAGTACGCCTATTGCTGCGAGCGGATCGACCGCGAAGAGCAGGTAGGCATCATCGAGGTCAATGTCTCGTGCCCCAACGTGCGGCACGGCGGCATGTCGTTCGGCACTTCGCCCGAATGTGCGGCCGAAGTGACGCGCGCGGTGAAAGCCGTGACGACCAAACCGGTCTATATCAAACTGTCGCCCAACGTGACGGACATCGTCTCGATCGCCCGCGCCTGCGAAGAGGCCGGCGCCGACGGCATCTGCCTGATCAACACCCTGCTGGGGATGCGGATCGACGTGAGGTGCCGCAAGGCGGTCATCGCCAATACGATGGGCGGATTTTCAGGCGCTGCGGTCTTTCCCGTGGCCCTGCGGATGGTTTATCAGGTCGCCAAAGCCTGCTCCGTTCCCGTCATGGGATGCGGCGGCGTGACGACGGCCCGCGACGTGATCGAGATGATGATGGCCGGGGCCACGGCCGTGCAGGTCGGCGCCGCGAATCTGGTGAACCCTTATGCCTCGAAGGAGATCGTCGAAGCCCTGCCCGCCGAGATGGAGCGGCTGGGGATCGAGCGGCTGAGCGACATTATAGGAATCGTAGAATAAAGTTAAAATCGGATATGATGCAACACGACGTAATTATCGCCTGCGACTTCAAGTCGGCGGAAGATACTTTCAAGTTCCTCGACCTGTTCCGGGACGAGGAGCGCAAACCTTTCCTCAAGATCGGCATGGAGCTTTTCTATGCCGAAGGTCCCGCCATCGTGCGCGAAATCAAGCGCCGGGGCCACAAGATTTTCCTCGACCTGAAACTGCACGACATTCCCAACACCGTGAAGAAGGCGATGGCCGTGCTGTCGCGTCTGGACGTCGATATGTGCAACGTCCATGCGGCCGGAACGGTCGAGATGATGAAATATGCCCTCGAAGGGCTTACCCGCGAAGACGGCACGCGGCCCCTGCTGATCGCCGTGACGCAGCTCACCTCGACCAGCGAGGAGCGTATGCGGCAGGAACTGCTTATCAACGCTTCGATCAACGATACGATCGTCAAATATGCGCAGAACACCCGTGCCGCAGGGCTGGACGGCGTGGTCTGCTCGCCGCTCGAAGCGGGCATGGTGCATGAAGCCTGCGGAAAAGAGTTCCTGACCGTCACGCCCGGCGTGCGTTTTGCAGACGGAGACGTTGCGGACCAGGTGCGCGTCACCACGCCCGCCCGTGCGCGGGAGATCGGCTCCGACTTTATCGTCGTGGGCCGTCCGATCATCGCCGCTGCGGACCCCGTGGCGGCATACCGCAGGTGCGTGAACGAATTTTGTGATTAAACACGATTAAAAACAGGCGATTATGAAACCGGTAAAACTTTTCTACCTGAAAAACTGTCCCTTCTGCCGCAAGGCGCTGCGTTACATCGAAGAGGCCAAGGCCGCACACCCCGAACTGCAGCCGGTGGCGATCGAAATGATCGAGGAGTCGGAGCAGTCCGATTTGGCCGACACGTTCGATTACTACTATGTACCGACGTTTTACGTCGACGGCGTGAAGGTCCACGAAGGCGGCATTTATGCCGAGGAGGTGGAGAAGATTTTACGTTCGGCGCTGGAATAAACAACTACAGAATATCATGGAGAAATCAATTGCTAAAGACCTGCTTTCGATCGGCGCGGTGTTCCTGCGCCCCGAGCAGCCGTTTACATGGGCCAGCGGCATCAAAAGCCCGATCTACTGCGACAACCGCCTGACGCTGACGGCGCCTGTCGTGCGCGGACACGTCGAAGAGGGGCTGGCGCAGATCGTCCGCACCCGCTTTCCCGAAGCCGAAGTGCTGATGGGGACTTCGACCGCGGGCATCGCCCACGCCGCCATTACCGCGACGATCCTCGACCTGCCGATGGGCTATGTGCGCAGCGGTTCGAAGGACCACGGACGCGGCAACCAGATCGAGGGCAAACTCGAAAAGGGGCAGAAGGTGGTCGTGATCGAGGACCTGATCTCGACCGGCGGTTCGTGCATCGAGGTGGTGACCGCCCTGCGCGAAGCCGGGGCCGAGGTGCTGGGCGTGGCGTCGATCTTCACCTACGGCATGAAGAAGGGACTGGACCGCATGAAAGAGGCGAACGTCCTCAATTACAGCCTTTCGAATCTCGACGCGCTGGTGGAAGTGGCCGCCGAGGAGGGGTATATCAAGCCCGAAGACAAGGCCCGTCTGCTGAAATTCCGCGACAATCCGTCGGACGAAAGCTGGATGGAAAAATAGTTCGTCGTGATTGCACGACGCTTTTCCGCACCTCTCTTGGGGGCATGGAAATGCGGCTTGCAGTCCCGTTCGCACTCCGGTCGGCGCTGCCTGCAATCCGCAGTATGCCGGCGGCAGACTTCGAACCCCGAGACTTTTGATAAATGAAACAACCTATGAGACACCTGATTGACCCGACCGACCTGACGGTGGCCGAAACCGAGCAGATCGTAGCGCTGGCGGAAGATATCATCGCCAACCGCGCCAAATACAGCGAAGCGTGCAGGGGGCGGAAACTGGCGACGCTCTTTTACGAGCCTTCGACCCGCACCCGCCTGAGTTTCACTTCCGCCATGATGGAGCTGGGCGGCAGCGTCATCGGCTTTTCGGACGCCAATTCGTCGTCCGTGTCGAAAGGCGAAACCGTGGCGGACACCGTGCGCGTGATCCGCTGCTTCGCGGACATTATCGCCATGCGCCACTTCAAGGAGGGCGCGCCGCTCGTAGCTTCGCAGTACGCCGGAATCCCGGTTATCAATGCGGGCGACGGCAGCCACAGCCACCCGACGCAGACCCTTACGGACCTTTTGACGATCAAGCGCGAGAAGGGGCGTTTCGACAACATGACGATCGGTTTCTGCGGCGACCTGAAATTCGGCCGTACGGTCCATTCGCTCATCAAGGCGCTGTCGCGCTATTCGGGGATCAAGGTGATCCTGATCGCCCCGCAGGAGCTGCGCCTGCCCGACTACATGCTGGCCGAGATGAGCGAGAATTCGAAACTCGAATTCCGCGAAGTCGAGACCATGGAAGAGGTGATGCCCGAACTGGACATTCTCTACATGACGCGCGTGCAAAAGGAACGGTTCCTCGATGAAGAGGAGTTCGACCGCGTGAAGAACAGCTTCGTGCTGGATCCCGAGAGGCTCAAAACCGCGAAGGAGGATATGATTATCCTGCACCCGCTGCCGCGCGTAAACGAAATCACGCGCGCCGTGGACAACGATCCCCGCGCGGCCTATTTCCGGCAGGTCGAGAACGGCAAGTTCGTGCGCATGGCGCTGATCCTTACGCTGCTGCGCTGGGCCGACGAGAATAAGCCCTTCGAGAAAACCCCCGTCTTCGGCGAAGATTACGCCGTCAATGAAATGGAGTGTTCCAACCGGCGCTGCATCTCGGCCACCGAAGATGTCGATCAGCTTTTCCACCGCATGCCCGACGGCTCGTGCCGCTGCGCCTACTGCGAGGCCAAAGCGAAGTGACCTTCAAATATATCTGCTGATAAAGCTCCCTTTTAGGGAGCTTTTTTTATGCTCTTTGGGAAAAGATATTGTTTTTTCAGGGATATTCTTTGTTGGCGTGTTATTATAATAATGGCCGGGATTTATAAGATGAATTCTGTTGTGTTGTCGTATTCTGAATTTGCGGGTGGATACGGTTGGTTCTGCTTTATCTGTCGGGCGCGGATATTGCACACCTGCTTAACATCTCAAAAATAAACAGTCGTATGGAACTTCAGTCCGGTTCGGTTTTGGATATCGGGGCGTTCAACCGCCTTTTCAGGGAGTACCAGCGGCGATTTATCCGTTTTGCAGCAACTTATGTTTCCGATGTCGCTGCTGCAGAGGATATCGTCATGGAAAGTTTTACGGCAGCATGGGAAAAACGCTCGATACTTACCGTTACGACATTTCCGCCCTACACGCTGACAATCGTAAAAAATAAGTGCCTGAATCATCTGCGCGCGCTGGATGTCCGTTCGCGTGCGGCCTAGGATATGCATACCCATGGAACACGGATGCTTCATACGCGTATTGCGACGCTTCAGGCCTGCGACCCCGAGGAGCTATTCAGCGAGGAGGCCCGGCGCCTGATGAATGAAACGCTTGACAGGCTGCCGGCGAAAACCAGGAAAATCTTTATCCGCAGTCGTTTCGACGCAAAAAGTTATAAGGAAATTGCCGCCGAAATGGATACGACCGTCAAAAGCGTCGAATTCGAAGTGTCTAAGGCGATGAAGGCGCTGCGGGTAGCGTTGAAGGACTACCTTGCCTTTTTTCTTTTCTGGATTTATATCAATTAATATTCAAAACGTTAAATCTGCCGCACCCGAACTGTTGCTGAAAAATCGGCTGTTTTTTCAGGGATATTTCCGGATGGGGTGTTATTACTATGTCATGGAAAAGGAATTATTGTACAGATTTTTTGATGGCCGGACTACGGTCGAGGAGGAAAAGCGGGTCCTCGACTGGCTTGACCGTGATCCGGCGAATCGCCGGGTGTTGTTTTCGGAACGCCGGTTGTTCGATGCGGCGCTGATGCTGGCCGATGAAGACCGGCTCCGCGGCCGTAAGTTTTTCGCAATTCCCCGCTGGACGCGCGAAGTCATCAAGTACGCTGCGGTCGTGTTGATTTTGGCCGGTTCCGGAGGAATCTATGTTTCACGGCTGTACAATAAACTTTTGACAGCGGGTAATACGATATCCGTTCCTGCCGGCCAGCATATCGACGTAACCCTGCCCGATGGCACGAAGGTCTGCATGAATGCCCTTTCGGAACTGCACTATCCGACGTTTTTTGTCGGAGGACAGCGTCGGGTGCAGCTTCGGGGCGAAGCGTTTTTCGATGTGGTGCAGGATAAGGAACATCCGTTTGTCGTCGAAACCTATGCCTGCGATGTGAAGGCGCTCGGCACGAAATTCAATGTCGAAGCGCGCCCTGAGAACGGTGAATTTGTCACTTCGCTTGTCGACGGGCGGGTATTGGTGTCCGATCGCCTGAATACTGCCAACCGCGTGGAGTTGCAGCCACGGGAGCAGGCGACCCATTCCCGGGGACGCCTGGTTGTGGAACGGATGCCCGAATATGAGAACTTTCTCTGGCGCGAAGGCCTGATCGCATTCCGCAATGTATCGTTTACGGAACTTCTCCGGGAGTTTGAAAAATATTACGGGGTGAAAATCGAAGTTCTGTGCCGAAATATTCCCACAAACCTGTTCACCGGAAAAATACGCATTACCGAGGGGGTCGATCATGCACTGTGGGTTTTGCAGCAGAGCGCCGATTTCCATTATAGGCGCAATGAGACCAAAGATGTGATTTATATACAATAAAAGAACTATTGACTAACCTGCCAAAAACATCTATTGCCTATGTAAATACACCTGCAATCCGAACTGATGAACCACTTGCACACTCCCTCTGTTGTTTTCTGATACGTTGCGGGAGTTGAAAAAGGGGCGTCCCCCTTAAAGGACACTTAATCTATTAACTAACCAACGTATGAAAATGAAAGACCAAGTAAGGGTGAAACTGCTCTTACCTGTTTTGACACTTATGTGCTGCTTTACAGCAGGCCGGACCCGGGCTCAATCCGTTCCGGTAACGATCCGTGTTTCGGATGTGCCGCTGGAACAGGTACTCAATGCAATCGAAAAACAGACGACTTACCTGTTCGTATACGACGGGAATGTCGATGTTACGCGCCGGGTTTCCGCCGATGTGGCGGATCGGCCGTTGAACGGCGTGCTGAATGATCTTTTTCAATCTTCCGGGATAACCTATGCCGTTGAAAACACGTCGATCGTGCTTTCGCAGAAATCCGCGGTTCCGCAGCCCGGACAGCCGGTTTCCTTGACCGGACGGGTGCTGGATGCGGCCGGTGCCGGCGTTATCGGCGCGGCTGTCGTCATAAAGGGTACGACGATAGGTACCAGTACGGGCATTGACGGCGATTTTACACTGCAGGTCCCTTCTCCTGCCGCAAATGCCATTCTTGTCATCAATTATCTGGGTTACGAAACGCTCGAAATTCCCGTCGGCAGCCGTACCGATCTGCAGATCACGCTCCGGGAGTCTGCCGTCGATGTGGATGCCGTAGTCGTGACCGCTCTGGGTATCAAACGTTCCGAGAAGGCTTTGTCGTACAATGTACAGCAGGTGAAGTCCGAGGATGTGGTGAACAACAAGGATGTGAACTTCATCAACTCGCTCAACGGTAAGGTGGCGGGCGTGACGATCAACGCATCGGCCGGCGGTGTCGGCAGCGCTTCGAAAGTCGTGATGCGCGGTCAGAAGTCGATTTCTCAATCCTCAAACGCCCTTTATGTGATCGACGGCATTCCGATGTTCACTGCGGCCCGTCAAGGGGGAACGGAATTCGCATCGCAGGCTTCGACCGATCCCATTGCCGACATTAATCCCGAAGACATCGAGTCTATGTCGGTGCTGAACGGCGCTGCGGCTGCCGCGCTCTACGGTTCGGATGCCGCCAACGGAGCCATTGTCGTCACGACCAAGCGGGGTAAGGCGGGGCGTACTTCGGTAACGGTATCGAGCAATACCGAAGTAATGTCCCCCTTTCTGCTGCCCGAATTCCAGAACCGTTACGGTACGGGAGACCTGAATTCGAGCGAAAGTTCGATTGTCCGCAGTTGGGGCAACCGCCTGAACAACGCCAATTATATGGGTTACGATCCGGGGAGCGATTATTTTCAAAGGGGCGTAACGGGAACCGAGAGCGTGTCGTTCTCGACCGGTACGGAGAAAAACCAGACCTATTTTTCGGCGGCGACCGTGAATTCGCGCGGAATCATTCCCAATAACAGCTATGACCGCTACAATTTTACTTTCCGCAATACGACTTCGTTTCTTAACGACAAACTGAAACTCGACGTCGGCGCGGATTACGTCATTCAGAAGGACCGTAACATGGTCAACCAGGGAACTTACGACAACCCGTTGGTGGGTGCCTATCTTTTTCCGCGCGGAAATGACTGGGATGATGTTAAAATGTATGAGCGTTACGATCCGGCACGCCGTCTCTACACCCAATACTGGCCTGTCGGCGATGCCGGTATCACGATGCAGAATCCTTACTGGCTCAACTACCGCTCCCTGCGGGAAAACCGCAAGGACCGTTATATGCTCAATGCAGCTCTGTCATATGATCTGCTCGACTGGCTCAATGTTTCCGGTCGTATTCGTATCGACAACAGCGACAACGATTTCACGGAAAAATTCTATGCTTCGACCAACGGACAGCGTACCGAGAAGTCGAAGAACGGTCTTTACGGAATTACGAAAACCAAGGATAAGCAGGTTTACGGCGACGTATTGGTAAATATCAACAAGACTTTCGGTGAAAATTGGAGCCTGCAGGCTAATGCCGGAGCTTCGATTTCGGATTTGCGTTCCGACGCCCTCAAGGTGCGCGGTCCGATTCCCGACGGGGAGATCACCGATGAAAAACCGCTCCCCGCCAATATTTTCAGTGTGCAGAACCTGAGTAATTCGCCGCTGACGTCCCGCATGCAGGAGGGCTGGCGGGAACAGACCCAGTCGGTTTTCTTTTCGGCCGAGGTCGGATTCAAGAATACATACTTTCTTACGGTGACCGGGCGTAACGACTGGCCTTCGCAGCTGGCGGGACCTCATTCGGAGAAAAGTTCGTTTTTCTATCCTTCGGTGGGTGCTTCGGTCGTACTCTCGGAAATTATTCCCGACATGCCCAAGAACCTGTCCTATGTCAAGTTTCGTGCATCGTATGCATCGGTGGGTGTGGCTTTCGAACGCTTCATTGCCAATCCGCGTTATAGCTGGAACGCCAGCGGCCTGACGTGGAACACCCAAACCCAGTTTCCGGTATTCAACCTCAAACCGGAACGTACCAAATCTTTCGAAGTCGGTCTGACGATGCGTTTCCTGCGTCACTTCAATCTCGACTTCACGTTCTACAATACCAAAACGCAGGACCAGACTTTTGAACCGCAGATTTCATCGGGCTCGGGCTCTTCGAAACTGGTCATCCAATCGGGCAATGTCCGCAATCGAGGTATCGAATTATCGCTGGGCTATAACAATAAATGGGGTAAATTCGGCTGGGATACCAATTATACGCTTTCGACCAACAAAAACAAAATTCTTTCACTGGCCAACAACGCCGTCAATCCGGATACAAAAGAGCCGCTTTCGATCGACCTGTTGGATATGAAAGGGCTGGGCGAAGCTCACTTCCTGCTCATGGAAGGCGGCACATTGGGGGATCTTTATTCGCTTATCGACCTCAAACGCGACAGCAACGGTGCGATTTATATGAACGAGAAGGGAGAGATCGCCACCGAATCCATTTCGGACGTTAAAAATTATATCAAACTGGGCAGTGTGCTGCCTGACGCCAATATGGCCTGGCGCAACGACTTCAGCTGGGGCAACTTCAATTTCGGCTTCATGGTGACGGCCCGTCTGGGCGGTGTGGTATTTTCGCGTACGCAGGCCATGCTGGACTACTATGGCGTTTCGAGCGTTACGGCCGATGCCCGCGATGCCGGCGGCGTCGTAATCAACGGCAATGATCTGGTGGATGCCAATAAGTGGTTCTCGGTCGTGGGCGGAGGTACTTCCGTACCCCAGTATTATACCTACTCGGCCACGAACGTTCGCCTGCAGGAGGCATCGGTCGGCTATACGATTCCGAAGAAAAAACTGGGCGGTATCTGCGAGATCAATCTCTCTCTGGTCGGGCGCAACCTCTGGATGATTTACAACAAGGCTCCGTTCGATCCGGAGACGATCGCTACGACGGGTAATTTCTATCAGGGCATAGACTACTTCATGATGCCTTCGATGCGGAATATCGGCTTTAACCTCAGACTTAAATTCTAAACCGAATCAGATCTATGAAACTTACCATATTCAGGCCGATTCTGGCCGCATTGGCGTTCCTGGCATCGGCCTGTACCGCCAATTACCTGGATATCAACAGTAACCCCTACGAGCCGGGCGAGGACGACATGCAAACCGACGGTTATATCATCGGCGCTGCGATAACGGGTATGTCGAGCGCGGTCATTTCGACCGATGTCAATACCACGCAGTTTACCGAATGCCTGTTGGGCGGGCCGATGGGCGGTTACTTCGCCGATTCCAATTCGGGCTGGGCGACCACGATCTCCAATTACAATCCCACGGACGACTGGACACGGGTCTTTATGGCCAGCGATCGGGTGATTCCGACGCTTTATTCCAATCTGCACGACCTGCAGCGGGTGACCGAAGATCCGATTGCTCTGGCGATCGCCGAAATCATAAAGGTCGCAGCCATGCACCGCGTCACCGATACCTATGGGCCGATACCCTATTCGAAGATCGGTAAAGGCGGTGAGATTCAGGTGGCTTACGACTCGCAGGAACAGATATACGATAAATTTTTCGAAGAGTTGAACCATGCGATCGGCATACTGACCGAACATCGCACGGGCGCCATTGCGCCGACTGCCGATTATATTTTCGGCGGCAGCGCTGAGAAATGGTGCCGGTTCGCCAACTCACTCAAACTGCGTCTGGCGATGCGTATCGTCTATGCCGACCAGGACAAAGCGCGTGAAATGGCCGAAAGCGCCGTGTCGCACGAGATCGGTGTGATGACTTCGAATGCCGACAATGCGCGGGTGACTTCGTTCGGTGAAAAGGGGAATCCGATCTATACGGCTGTGAAGTACAACGACGATCAGGCCGGGCATGATTGCCAGAACGGCGGCGATACCCATGCTGCCGCCGACATAATCTGCTACATGAACGGTTACGGTGATCCCCGCCGAGAGAAATACTTTACCGAATCCGAGTGGCCGGGAGAGGACTATGTCGGACTCCGCCGTGGTATCATCATCCCGGCTCTGGCGGTTGCCGGCCATAAATATTCGGGTGTGAATCTGACGATTACATCGCCGATGTATTGGATGAACGCCGCTGAGACCGCTTTCCTGAAAGCCGAGGCGAAAGCTGTTTTCGGCTTCGACATGGGACCCGGCGCTGCCGGAGATTTCTATAACGAGGGCATCCGCCTTTCGTTCGAACAGTGGGGCGTGTCGGGCTATGACCGATATATCAAAGGGACGGAGAAGCCGCAGAATTACGTCGATCCCTATGGGGCCAATACTTATTCTCAGGCCCTGTCGGATATTGCCGTGGCATGGGACGAGAGCGCTGCGCCCGCAGAAAAGCAGGAGCGTATTATTATCCAGAAGTGGATTGCCAACTGGCAGCTCGGCAACGAAGCGTGGGCCGATTACCGCCGCACCGGATTCCCGCATTTAATTCCGGCGACCGATGCCGGCAACAAAAGCAATGGCGTCGTGGATTCACGGCTCGGCGCCCGCCGCATGCCTTATCCCGCCGTCGAGCGCACGACCAATGCCGAGAATTACCAGACTGCCGTTTCGTCGCTCCTGAAAGGACCCGACAACATGGCGACGCGGATATGGTGGGACTGCAATCCTGCGATCAACTAATTATCAATCAGCGAACGCTAAACAATTATGAAACATCACATAAAGAAATTCCTGTTTCCGATATTCGCTGCTGCGGCCGTGACTTTCGGATCCTGCAGCGATTGGACCGAGACGGAGAGTCTCGAAATAAACTATCCTTCGCTCGACAAACAAAATCCGGAACTGTACAGGCAGTATCTGGAAGCGCTCATAGACTACAAGGCGGGCGATCATAAGATTACGATGGTTTCCATGCGGGGCCAGACGGCTGCGCCGGGCCTGCAAAACGAACACCTTACGACGATGCCCGACAG
>CAKVKI010000052.1 GCA_934754975.1 uncultured Alistipes sp.
CGATTTCGGGCGAAAGGTAGAATCCCCATGTGTCGGTGTACTGCTTGATTACATAGTAGTAGGACGAGAATTCGGCGTAGTTGGCGCCCAGCTTCAGGCCGGCATAGGGCTGGAATACGCTGTCCGGAAGCCATGTGTAGCGTCCCGTGACGCCGAACGGCAGCTGGAACGCGCCGTGTTTCTGATTGACGGTCAGGGCCGAACCGTTGCCCAGGTCGAGCGTCTGGCGCGGAATGCTCGAAAGGTTGGTCTGGTAGGAGATGAACGGACCCACGGAGATCGACGGCGTGATGAAGTAGCCGCCTTCGAAGTTCATGCCCCATCCCGACGCTTTGTCGGCATAGGCGCTGCCCAGAGGCACGCCCACCTGCCAGTCGACGTTGATGTAGGAGTTGGGGAAAATCTGCGCCTTGCCCGTACGCGCGGCTGCGAGCAGCACGACACAGAGTGCGATGGTTTTAAGAACCTGATATTTCGATGTTTTCATAATCGGACATGTTTTGCGGTTAAATTATTTTTTCAGATAAGGCGACTGATCGAACGCCTGTTCTACGGCGTCCACCGTGCGCTGCTGGTTCAACTCCTCCGACGAGGTCAGCAGCCCGCCGATGTAGCTGTCCCAGATCACGGGCAATTTCTTGCCGCTCTCCTGGTCGGCTTCGAGATTCATCATCTCCATGAGCAACGAACCGGCCGTATATCCGTAATAAACGCTGTAGGGATAGTGCCAGCCGGCCCAGTCGCCCCAGTAACCGGGCGTCCAGTAATAGGGATAGTACCACCACCAGTAAGGATAGTCGTAACCCACGAAATAGGTCACTTTCTGTACATAGCTGAGCTGCAGGCCGAGGTTGGCCGCATCTTTGTCTTCGGTACGGGTATAGCCCGCGGCGTCCATGCGCTCGACGACGGTATTGACGATCTCCAGCGCATTGTCGTCTTTCCAGTACTCCGTTTTGTCGGCGGAGCCGATCAGCAGGATGCTGTCGGGGATGTAGTAGGTCTCGAAGGCGGCGAAATCGGCGCCGGTGTCGTGAGCGGTGTAGACCAGATAATCTTTGTGGAGGCTCGATGTCGAGGGCTCTTTCTGGCACGCGCAAAACGCAACTGCTATGAGTGCGAATGCAAGGTAGCGTAATTTTTTCACGGTCATGATTTTGAATTTTTAGTTTGCTGTCTGACACCGTGTTCAAATTTCGTTCCGCAGCGGCCGTTTTGCACCGTGTTGTCCGTTCGGGCTATAAAGAAGCGGATTTAATGTATCGAAGCGTCTGATTGGCTTAAAAAGATTCGGTGGGAACCACTGTCGTTCCGGTAAATTATTCTCTCCTTTCGGCGTAGAATGTATGGAAAAAAGAGTATATTTGATAAATAAATTACCTCTTCGGCCCTGAGACGGTGTGCCTTCTGATAATTTGCTCCCATACGGGCGGTATTCCTGAGATGCCGTGAATACGATAACTGCGACCGTTTATGCGTAACCCACTGAATTCAAATTTTAAAAGAGCTTGTTATGAGAAAGATTTTTCTGTTGCTTCTGTGCTGCGTCGTGTATTGGCCCTCCTATGCCGGGGACGGGGCTTCGATGACGGGCTATGTGTTCAGGTACGTTAATTCCTGCCATTACCGGGACGGAGACAGCCCCGGAACTTCCGAACCGATGTGGTTTGTCGACGACAACCTGAAAAACAGCGTGGTAAGCTATGCGTTCGATTCGCAGGACGACGCTTGGTATCTGATGGACGACGACGGATTTTACAATTCCTGTGTTTCTTACGGATTCAGCAAATCTGAAAATGGATTCAAAACATACAATCTAAGTTCCTTGTTCACGATTGATTTGGGTGATGAATTTCCATTATTCCTCTCTGTAAATGCCGATTACAGCATTTTGACGCTGACTGGGTGCCACGGACAAAACGATACGCAGGACCGGACGGACTTTTATTCCAGAATCGGCTGCAGTGTTACTCCCCGGCCTATGGCAGACGAAGACACGGAGGATCCCAATGCGGAAGATGATTCCATCCATTTCGCATATATGCCAATCGAAGAACAGGCCTCTTTTCAGGACGGGGACTTGGAGACATTCCGAAAATGGGTGCAGGCAAATCGGCGATACCCTGCGAATAGTGCTGAGGGGCGCGTCGTAGTGGAATTCGTAGTGGAAAAAGATGGAACGCTGTCCAATTTCAATATTGTGCGTTCACCGGATCAGGCCTTATCGGACGAGGCGCTCCGGGTGCTGAAACAGTCTCCGCGATGGACTCCTGCAAAACAGAATCATAAGCCTGTACGTATGCAATTTCTTTTGCCGGTCGATTTTTTCCACCGGAATTAGCTGCCCGCAGGCTGTCGAAACAATGCCCCGAAAGTCGGATAAATACTTTCGGGGCTTATTTTGGATCACCTTTTATCCGTAAACGGATTGGCAGTCAATGAAACAGCGCGTCTCCGTCGCTGACGCACGTCAGCGTGCTTTCCGGACGGAAAGCGTCTGCGATTTCCGCATCGCCCTTGGTGGTTTTACACCGCGCCACCGAGGGATTCTGTGCGTCGTTCACACGCAGGGGGCGGCCTTCTGACGTGTCGGAACGCCGCCTGTCGGAACCCCTTACCAGACCACGAACAGCAATGCCGCGCAGCAGAGATAAAGGGCTTTTTTCATGGGCAAGGGGTTGTGTTTCGGGGCAAAGATGCTAACTTTTTTATTTTTACGGCCATTTATCGGATTCACCCGGGCGACAAGCTGTTTTGCCCGGAAAAAAACACCGACTTTCGGGAATTGTGTTACCTTTGTAAGACCCACAACAATTTCGTAACATATGAGCCACTATGATAATTGCTCCCGTGAGGAGCTTATCGGCAGGATCGAAGAACTCGAAGCGCAGCTCGAAGCCGGGGCCGAC
Source organism: uncultured Alistipes sp. (assembly GCA_934754975.1). Classification (GTDB taxonomy): domain Bacteria; phylum Bacteroidota; class Bacteroidia; order Bacteroidales; family Rikenellaceae; genus Alistipes. Next base: position 2,910 of record CAKVKI010000052.1, read on the forward strand.
TCGACAAGCCGTTTCCGCGACCGGTATGCCTGTGAGATTCTGGATTCGATTCCCGACATGCTGACCGTGCTGACGCGCGACGGGACGCTGGTCGAACTGGTGTCGTCCGAGCAGACCAATCATGTCGGGATCGAAGGTCCCCGGCTGGTGGGTCAGAATATCCGGTCGATGCTCTCGCCCGAAGCGTGCCGCAACGTGAAGAACAACCTCGAAAACGTTTTCGCTTCGGGAACGGGTTCCTCTTCGCACCACGACATCACGCTAGACGGCCGGACCCGCAATTACGAGAACCGCATCATGCCGCTCGACGGCGAACACGCCCTCTGCATCTGCCGCGACATCACCGAAGCCGAAGTCGCCAAGCACGAACTGGAGATGGTCAAATATGCGCTGAACAACGTCGAGGAAGAAATCTATGCCTGCGCCACGGACGGAACGATGGAATACGCCAACGAGCAGTTCCGGAACCGGCACGGCCTGAGGGGCGATTTGTCGAGGCACAAGGTGTATGATTTCTGGTCGATCGACGCGACGCGCCGGCAGTGGGAGGAGAGACTGGCGAAGATCCGCCGCGACAACGGCGCGCATAAATACACCGTCCGGCTGAAGAACGACCTTGGCCGGATCGTGGCGTGGGACATCGTGGCCTATATCATCTACGACCATTTCAAGGAGCGCGAGATCGTCTGGTTCTTCGGCCGCGACATTACGCGGCGCATCGAACACGAAAACAAGGTCAAGGAGATGAACTCCATCCTCGACAGCATCCTCAACAACATTCCGGTCTACCTCTTCGTCAAAGATCCCGGCAACGAGTTCCGTTATCTCTACTGGAACCGGGCTTTCGAGGAATTTTCGCATATTCCCGCCTCGAAGGCGCTCGGCTATACCGATTACGAAGTGTTCCCCAATCCGAAGGATGCCGAACATTTCCGGCGCGACGACCTCGAACTGCTGCGTACGGGCGAGCGCATGGAGTTTATCGAAGAGTATGTCACGGCGGAGGGTGAGACGCGCATCGTCAATACTTCGAAATCGCTGGTGCCGGTCGAGAACCGCCTGCCGCTGATTATCGGCGTGTCATGGGATATCACCGAGCAGAAAAACGCCGAACTCAAAGTCATCGAAGCCCGTATCCGCGCCGAGGAGTCCGACCGGCTTAAAACGGCGTTCCTGGCCAACATGAGCCACGAAATACGTACGCCGCTCAACGCCATCGTCGGTTTTGCCAAACTGATGGGCGAAGCGGAGACCGAGGAGGAGAAACAGCAGTTCGTCGATATTATCGACACCAATTCCAGCCTGCTGCTGCAGCTTATCAGCGACATCCTCGACATTTCGAAAATCGAAGCCGGGACCCTCGAATTCCACTTCAAACCGATGAATCTCAACGACCTCTGCCGCTCGGAGTACGAGGTACACAAGGGGCGCATGAATCCGGGCGTGAAACTAGTTTTCGACGAGAGGATCGAAAACGTGGAGATCGTCTGCGACCAGAACCGGCTGGCGCAGGTCATTTCGAACCTGATAAACAACGCGGGCAAGTTTACCGCTGAGGGCGAAATCCGCTTCGGATTCGACCTGCGCGAAGGGCGCGTGGAGTTCTTCGTGGAAGATACCGGCACGGGAATCCCGGCCGAAAAGGTCCACGACATCTTCGACCGTTTTGTCAAACTCGACGATTTCGTCTCCGGCACGGGTCTCGGGCTGGCTATTTCGAAGACGATCGTCGAGAAGCTGAACGGCACGATCGGCGTGGAGTCCGAATTGGGAAAAGGGACGCGGTTTCATTTTTCGATTCCCGTCGTACACAGCGAAGAGCGGCTCGAGCCGCTTCCGGCCGATAAGTGCGGCCGGAATCCGGGCGTCTCCTGGACCCTGCTGGTCGGCGAGGATTCGGATATCAGTTTCAAACTGATCGAAGCGATGCTGAGCAGGCGTTTTCAGCTCGTGCGTGCGCGCACCGGAGCCGAGACCCTGGAGTTGTTCCGATCCGTATGCCCCGACGCCGTGCTGGTCGATACGCGGCTGCCGGTCATGGACGGATTCGAGGTCACGCGCCGCATCCGGGAGACCTCTCCCGACCTGCCGGTTCTGGTCATGTCGGCCTACCCTTCCGACCGTGAAGCCGAAGGCGCCCGCATCGCCGGAGGCACCGGATTCCTGCCCAAGCCGTTCTCGCAGGCCGAATTACATAAAATGCTGAACACCTGTCTGGTGGACTTCGAAAACCGGGAATAGCCCGCAGATCTCCGCCTTTCATCCGCAGGTGCGCCTTTCAAATAAAATCCCCGCGGCCAGACGAGCCGCGGGGATTGTGTATTTCGGCGGGGACCAGCCCTACCGGTATTTGTGCGATATGAGGGTCATGAACTCCTCGCGCGTGCGGTGGTCCGAGAGGAAAATGCCCGTGAATGCCGACGTGGTGGTCGCCGACTGCTGTTTTTCGATGCCGCGCATCTGCATGCACATATGGCTGGCTTCGATCACCACGGCCACGCCCATCGGGTTGAGCGCCTCCTGTATGCAGTCGCGGATCTGCACCGTCAGCCGCTCCTGCACCTGCAGGCGGCGGGCGTAACACTCCACGACACGGGCTATTTTGGAAAGTCCCGTGATGTGCCCGTCGGGAATGTAGGCGACGTGCGCCTTGCCGTAAAACGGTAGCATATGGTGTTCGCAGAGCGAATAAAGCTCGATGTCCTTTACGAGTACCATCTGTTTGTACTCTTCGCGGAACGTTGCGGAACGGATGATTTCGAGCGGATTCTCTTCGTATCCTTTCGTGAGGAACGACATCGCCTTGGCGACGCGTTCGGGGGTTTTCAGGAGCCCTTCACGCGCCGGGTCCTCCCCCAGCAGCCGCAGGATTTCGGCGTAATGAAGCTTCAGCGCCTCGATGGTCCGGGCGTCGAAGCGCTCCTCTTTGTTATAAGTTCTCTCTTCCATTGGACGACAAAGATAGTGCAAGTCGGGCGCAAAAGCAAACAAGCCCGCATTTTGCCTCGGCGCCGCCTGTGTTTTGTTGTGACACGTTATTTCCCGACCGAATGTAAATAGGCCGCGAGTTTGCGTACGGCGCGGGCGCGGTGCGAAACTTCGTTTTTCTCCTCGGTGGACATCTGGGCGAAGGTTTTGTCGTATCCGTCGGGAATAAACAGCGGATCGTACCCGAAGCCTTCGTGTCCCTCTTCATGGTCGATGATGCGTCCTTCGACGATCCCTTCGAAAAGGTGTTCTTCGCCGCGGAGGATGAGCGAAATGACCGTGCGGAACCGCGCCCGGCGGTCGGTCTTTGCTTCGAGGTTTTTCAGCAGCAGGCGATTGTTGGCCGCGAAATCATGTCCGTCGGTGGCGTAACGGGCCGAATGTACGCCCGGAGCGCCTCCCAGCGCCTTCACTTCGAGTCCCGTATCGTCGGCGAAGCAGTCGAGGCCCGTGCGGTCGTTGAGGTAGTGCGCCTTCTGCGAAGCGTTGCCTTCGAGGGTCTGCTGCTCTTCGGGAATCTCTTCCGTGACGCCGCAGTCGCGGGGCGTCACCAGGCGGAAGCCGGGACCCAGCACGGCCTGCACCTCCATGAGTTTATGGGCGTTATTCGTAGCGAAGAGGATATTCACTGCGTCTGTTCCAGGTTTTGACATATCTGTTGTATTCGATGGTTACATCTCCGTTATCTCCCATGTAATCGGCCTTGGCCGTATCTATATCGAGACTGCCTGCGGTCGAGAGCGTCATGGAACCTTTTTCGATATACGACGCGAAGGAGTCGAATTCGAGGGGCGAGGTGATCCGGAAATAGATGTCTATGTCGTCGGTATAGGTCGTGCCGCTCCCTGAGAGGGTGATGCGGATGCTGTGGACGTAAACGCCCGACGGGATGCGGCGGTATTCGTAGGCGGCTTTTACCGGGAAGAGTCCCGCCGTATGGAATTCCCGCTTGGGCGTCTCCGGCAGGCAGAGCGTAAGCGTCTCGCTGCCTTCGGAGGTGATTGTCGGAAGCGTCTCGCCGTAACAGTCCCTGCGGTCGGCGTAATGGTAGGTCCATTTGGCTCCGTTTTCGGACAGGGGCGCGCCGCCGGTGTCGATCACCAGTTCCGAATCCGTGTCGATGATCCGCCACTGGTCGCCCTTTTGGGAGATGCGCGATGCGTAGAAAAAGGCGTCGTGGATTTTTTCGCGCTCTTCGTCGGTTTCCGCCGCATAGTAGATCGAAAATGCAAAAACGGGCACCATCTCCGACAGTTCGCCGCATAAGGCGGCGTCCACCTGCTGAAACATGTAATAGCCGGGGAGGGTCGGTTCGAAATGGCCGTAACCGCTCTCTTTTTCACAGCCGCAGAGTACGGCCGCAAGGAGCGCCGTGGATAAAAGGAGTCGTTTCATCGTTTTCCGTTTTTAGCGTTGAATCGGTACCCCACGCCGCCTGTCAGCGTGCCGTGGGCGCCGGTTCCCAGCTCCGCAAAGCCGAAAAACCGTTTCCCTGCCGATATGCCGATGTAGGTCAGCTGTATGCCGACGGCCGAACCCTGCGTATATTCGTTTTTGTCGCCCGTGAGGAACGTGACGCCCAGTCCCGCCGCCGAATAGAGGCGCAGCGACCGGCGCTGATACCACGTGTAGCGCGCCGTCGGGATGAGCGATATGAAATTGGCGCCGTATCGTTTGAGGGCCGAACCGTCGAGGTTGCTGTAAAGGCGGTAGTATTCGTGCATGTAGGAGACTGAAAGCCCGAAATTCCACTTTTTGCACCGGTAGGAATAGGACGCCGTGAACGCCCCGGTCGTATAGGTCGAACCCTGGCGGTACTTGGTCGATTCGAATCCGCTGCCGATGTCGTAGGGATAATTCCACGCATCCAGATCGTCGATCAGGATCGGATAGGCGCCCGCCGAAAAGCGGAATTCGTGCTTCGGGTCGGGCCGCTGCTGCCCGAGAGCCGGATTCTCCCGTATTTCCTGGCCGTATACGCCGTACGCAGTCAGGGCCAGCAGGACTGTGAGGATTGTTTTCATGGCGTGGATGTGGGTTGGGGTTATTTTACGACCTCCAGCTTTTCGAGTTTGTCGTCGAGGTCGATCTTGTCGATGATGGTTTTGACCAGCACGTCCATGTCCGAACCGTCGGAGTAGTCGGCCGGGCAGACGTGGCTCACGCGGTTGTCGTGGATCAGCGAAGCCATCTCCCGCCGCGCCCCCTTCTGGTCGGGGTTGTAGACGGCGATGGAGTGTCCGCCGGAGTTCTTCACCAGCCGCATGCAGGGGATGTCAGTCGTTCCGTCGCCCACGTAAATCATGTGTTTGAACGGTATGGGACGTTCGTTTTCGGGGATGTAGCGGTTCACCATCTTGCTGTCGAAAACCGACTCGACGCCTTTGTTGATCTTGAAGATGAACTGCGTTTTGTTGGTGTAATTGACCGCCACGGCGGGCCAGTAGGCGATGCCGTCCACGTCGTAGAGGAACGAGCAGGCGTAAATCTTCCGGAACTCGTGGGCGATCTCCGTGCCTTCGATGATCTCCTTCATGCCCGACGAGTTGATGTAGTGCAGGATCCGGATGCCATGCGCGGCCCCGTAGGCGTTTATCCGTGCGAACCACTCCCTGACTCCTCTGTAGAGGGTCACGCGGCGGCCCGACTCCTGAAAGGCTTCGCGCCGCAGCGACAATCCTTTCGACTTGGCTTCCTGAAGCATGCGCGCCATGTAGGTCAGGACCATGTCGGCGTCCTGCTCCTCGGCCAGCGTGTTGGCCTCGGTCCAGAACTCCTTGTTGCTTTTGCCCACGGCGGGGATGAAGTCGTATTCCTGCATGTTGCCGGGGGCGAGCGTGCCGTCGAAATCGTAAATCAGGGCTATGGTGAATCTGAATTCCATCGTTTTCAAAGTTTTCAAGATCAAATATGTAAAAATAAATAGATCAAAAGATATCTATGAAGTTCGGGTTGGTGTAGACATCGTACTGCATTCCGAATTCATGCATCTGCCCGGTTTCGAGCGCTATTTTCACCCTGTATGAGAAAAAAGGATTGTCCTCGAATGCCGTATAATCGAAAAAGTAGAGCTTATGATAAGAGTGGTGGTACCGGTTAACACTTCCATTGTCCACGAAGTGATATAAACATTTATGGAAGCCTCTTTTGATCCCCTTCTTCCGGGCTAATTCAAGCAACTGACTTTGTATCTCTTCATTATTGCAATAATCTGCGTAATCCGACGTATTGTCGAGCGGAATCCCGTTCAACAGAATCTTCCCTTTGAAAAATTTTGCCGGAACATCGGCCGGATCCGGATCGTCATAGTCGTATTCCTTTTCTTTGGGCAGGTAATCCCAATGCAGATTGAACTCCATTACCTCCTTTTCGGGGGAGACCAGAGCTGTAAAGCCTATCTCGTCCCAGAAATAGCGGTTGTATCCTGTATTGTAATCTTTCCCGTAAAGGATTCTCTCGCAGGGTCCGAATATCTCGATAAGCGAGTCGATGGGGATGTCTATCGAGAATATCCGGCCGTTGTAAGTCGCACGCTCCTCCGTAAATACGAACAGATGCTGCGTATTGACCCCCTTTGCGTCTAATTCCTCTTTCGTATAACCGGAACCCATGTATCCCTGGTCGGCAATTCCGTCTGCTCCGCTGCATGCGACGGTGAAAACACCCAGTAAAAACGTGAGAATTATATTTTTTATTTTCATCATTTTTTAAGTAATAGGTATTTCTGTGCTTCCCGGTCGGGGTTGCAGTATGGAATGTACGGCTGATTTTGCTGCACTTCTTTGCCCGGATGCAGTGAACGTCCGGTTCGGTAAATAATAATTCGGTGTATCGGGCTGCGGATTCCGCTGAATTTTTCTCATCTTAACAAAGATAGTTTTTTTTCACTATTTTTGCAAAAGTGAGACCGAAAACACAAAACAAATGGAATTCAAAGAGTTGATCGAAAAGCGGCGCAGCATCCGCAAATTCTCGGACCGGGCGGTGCCGCGTGAGACGGTGGACCGCATCCTGCGCGAGACCCTCACGGCGCCTTCGGCGCGCAATACCCGGACCACGCGCCTCGTGGTGGTGGACGATCCGGCCCTGGTGACCCGCATGGCCGAAATGCGCGATTACGGCTCGGCTTTCATGAAAGGCGCGCCGCTGGCGTTCGTCGTGCTGGGCGAGACTTCGAAAAGCGATCTCTGGCGCGAAAACGCCGCGATTTCGGCGACGCTGCTGCAGCTCGCCTGCGTCGACGAGGGACTCGGTTCCTGCTGGGTGCATATCAACGGCAGGCCGCGCCGCAAGGATGAACCCGGCGGACAGAGCGCGGCCGATTACCTGCGCGGATTCCTGCCCATCCCGGCGGACTGCGAACCCCTCTGCGCCATTGCAGCCGGCTACTCCGACTTCACGCCCGCTCCCCTGCCCGAGGCGGACGACACGGCGCGGATCATCCGCCTTTAAATTAACGAAGGGACTTTCGAACAGGTCCGGATTTTACGGTTTCACCCCTGCTGCAGATCGCTGCGGCAGGGGTGAATATCATTTTCGGAACGTTGTCGGAGCGTCTTTTCCCGGCTGCATTCCGGCTACAGCAGAACCACGTGTTTGCGCAGCATATCGACGATCTGCGTCCGCAGCTGCAGGGCATTGATCGGCTTGGCCATGTAGCCGTTGAATCCGCTCGAAAGCACCTTCTGTTCGTCGGACGCGAATGCGAACGCCGTCACGGCGATGATCGGGACAGTGCCCGACAGCTTGCGTATTTCGGCTGTCGCCTCGTAACCGTTCATCACGGGCATGTTGATGTCCATCAGCACCAGGTGCGGACGGTACTGCCGGTATATTTCGACCGCTTCCTCTCCGTTCCATGCGTGCAGAAGCGTGTATTCCCTGCGCAGGATCGATTCGAACAGGCGGTAGTTGCTGTCGTTGTCCTCGGCGATCAGGATTACCAGGTTGTTTTTTTCGACCGAGACCGTGGGGAGTTCTTCCTCCGTCCTTTTTGCCGCAGTCTTGCCGGGAATATGAGGAAGGATAAACCAGAATTTCGATCCCCTGCCCTCTTCGGACTCCACGCCAATGCGTCCGCCCAGGTGTTCGACGATCATCTTGCAGATCGACAGTCCGAGACCCGTGCCCTGCTTGAAGGAGTTGAGTTTGACGAAACGGTCGAAAACCTGTTGCGTTTTGTCTGCGGGGATTCCGCTGCCGGTGTCCGAAACCCAGAAATACAGCTCTTTGTCGCGCATTTCGTACCCGAAGCGGATGCTGCCTGTCTGCGTGAACTTCGCCGCGTTGGTCAGCAGGTTGATGATGACCTGCGAGAGCCGATTGCGGTCGGTACAGATGTGGCACTCCTCGTATTTCTGCTCGAAGAGCAGCTCGACGCCGTCCCGGACTTTCATACGGATGACATTTTCCTTCTCCCGCATCAGTTCGTTCAGGTCGAAGTCCGTATGGATGAAGTCGAGCGTCCCGGCTTCGATTTTCGAAAGGTCGAGAATGTCGCCGATGAGTTGTAGCAGCAGGGCGTTGTTGTTCTCGATGATCGAAACGTATTCCTGCTTTTCCTGCTCCTCTTCGGCGGAAGCCAGGATGCCCGAAAATCCGACGATGGCGTTGAGCGGTGTGCGGATTTCGTGGCTCATGTTGGCCAGGAACGCTGTTTTAAGCCGGTTCGACTCCTCGGCGCGGTCGCGGGCCGAGAGGAGTTCCTGCTCCATGCGTTTGCGTTCGGTGATGACCTGCGACGTTCCGACCAGCGTCTGCGGCCGTCCCTGCCCGTCGAACGACTCCACGGCCGCCAGTGCTTCGACCCATTCCATGTGCCAGTGTCCGCTCTCGTTGGAGACCACGCGGTACTCTTCGCAGACCTTGTCCGTACGACCGGCTATCAGGTCGTCGTAGGCCTGCCGGATACGGTCGCGGTCCTCCTTGTGTATCTTCGAGAAATAGCATTCGTCGCTGACCGAGAGCGAAGCTTCGCTCTGCAGGATCGCCTCCCCGGAGGAGGCTTTGACCGGTTTGTTGATGTCGCACAGGATGGTGCGGTTGTTCAGGTCGCATTTCCACGGAACGATGTTGGCCACGTCGAGCGCCAGCGAGAGTTTGTGGTTGATCGAGTCCAGTTTCTGCTGCGCCTTGTGCAGCGCCGTGCCGTCCAGGCAGAAGATGTCGATATGGTCCGCCAGGTACGAACGGCTCAGGATAACCTCGAAAAAGATGTCCAGCCGCTTGTAATAGAAGGGATAGGTGACGGTACGGTTTTCCGTCAGGACGATGTTCACGAGGCGCAGGAATTCGGGGAACGAATCTGCAAAAAGCAGGCTCCCCCGTTTGCCGACGACCTGATCCCGGGGCAGGAACGTCCGTTCGAAGTGGGCGTTTATATCGCTGAATTCCGTATCGGCTGGATAGTGGTTCCCGTCGAAGATCACCCGTTCCTGAATGTAGATGATCGGCATCCGGTTGAACAGGTTCGCGTATTTTATCTGGCTTTCCGATTCCCGCTGGCGGGCCGCTTCGACCTTGCGCATGACGCGGATGCGCCATTGCTGGAAGAGGACGAACAGCAGGAAGAAACCGCAGCACAGAACGATCACCGTCTTGTTCCGCTCCGCG
>CAKVKI010000053.1 GCA_934754975.1 uncultured Alistipes sp.
TCCTGACCCGCGTCAATTATTCGTTCGACGACCGCTACACGCTGACCGGCTCGTTCCGCGCCGACGGCTCCTCGCGTTTCGGCATCGACAGCCGCTGGGGTTATTTCCCCTCGGTATCGGCGGGCTGGACGCTCTCGAACGAACCTTTCCTGAAGGATGCGCTCAAGGATGTGGCTTCGATCCGTCTGCGCGCCAGCTGGGGTAAGAGCGGCAACAACGACATCGGCAACTACGCCAGCCTCGCCGGCATCTCGTCGGGCAGCTACGCCTTCGGCCAGACTCCCGTATCGACGACTTACGAAGGCTCCTTCACCGACGCCGCATTGGGCTGGGAGACCACCCGCCAGACCAACGTCGGTCTCGACCTGGGCTTCTTCAACGGCCGCCTGAACGTGATCGGCAACTGGTACAACTCCATTTCGACGGATATTCTCTACAAATACCCGATCTCCTCGATCTCGGGCTCGACTTCGACCACGACCAACATGAGCGGCGCCAAGATCCGCAACCGCGGTTTCGACGTCCAGCTCGACGCACGCCTCTTGACCGGCAAGGTAAACTGGAATTTCAGCACCAACATTTCGGTCAACCGCAACAAAGTAGTCAGCATGGGCGGCCTGGACGACATCATCTCCACCACCGAACGTTCGGTAGGCTCCCACATCACCAAGGAGGGTAAGCCGATCGGCTCGTTCTACGGCTATCAGGGCGCAGGCATCATGTCGAAAGCCGACTATGCCAACGCCCTGCTCGACCGCGACGTCTACATCAAGAACGGCAACAAATTCCCTGAAGGCTACCAGCTGAAGGGTCCCGCCGTAGCTTCGTACGCCCTCGACAACCTCTCCTACGGCAACGCGATCTGGAAAGACACCAACGGCGACGGGGTCATCACCACCGACGACAAGACGATCATCGGCGACGCCTATCCCGACTTCACGGGCGGCTTCTCGACCAGCCTGTCGTGGAACGGACTCGATTTCAGCGCCAGCTTCGCCTATTCGTACGGCGGCGAGGTCATCAACTTCCAGGACTACTACCTCTACAACATGGAGGGATCGGGCAACCAGTACTCGATCGTCGCCGACCGCTACATCTCGGACGCACAGCCGGGCCGCAACAACGTGCCCATCGCATCGCGCATCTCGACGACCAACACCTCGCTCAAACTCTCGTCGTATTACGTGGAGGACGCTTCGTTCTTCCGCTGCGCGAACATCACGCTCGGCTACACGCTGCCCAAACGCTGGACCAGCAAACTGCACATCACTTCGTGCCGCGTCTATGTCAGCGGCGACAACCTCTTCACCATTACCCCTTACCGCGGTTACAACCCCGAGGTGTCGTATAAAAGCAGCAACATGATGCCGGGCTTCGACTGGGGATGCTACCCCCTCTCGCGCATCTATTCGGTCGGTTTAAACTTAACTTTCTAATCTTGTACGAATATGAAGATCAAACATATATTCACCCTGCTCGCCGCTTCGGTCTCGATGGCGTCCTGCGGCTTCCTCGACGAATACGATCCCAACTCCACGACGGTCGGCAACTTCTATGAATCCGAAGCCGACATCGTCACCTCGCTCAACGGCGTATATGCGTCGCTTACGCAAAACTACTACTACAGGTACAACCACTATTTCACCGACGTCCGTTCTCACGATACTGCCGTAACGGACAGCGGCGCCAACAGCGGCATCCCCTACCAGTTCTACAATTATACGCTCACCGAAGAGAACGACTATGTCTATAGCCGCTACACGCAGCTCTTCAAGACCATCTCGCGGGCCAACACGCTGCTCGCGCACCTGGGCGACGTGAGCTACTCCGACGGCGACGCCCGCAACACGTACGAAGCCGAAATCCGCTTCCTGCGCGCGCTGACCTATTTCCATCTGGTGACCGAGTGGGGCGACGTACCCCTGATCCTGACCGAACTCAAGACCAAGGACGAAGTGCAGGCCAACAACTACCGCCGTCCGAAGAGCGAGGTTTACGGGGCAATCTTCGCCGACCTCGACTATGTACTGGGCAGTCCGCTGGCCGACATACAGCCCGCATCGGAGTGCGGCCGTGCAAGCAAGGCCGCCGCATGGACGCTTTACGGCAAGGCCAAACTGCAGCAGGCCTGCGACGAGGATTTCGCATCCGAGAAGTCGGCGGCGCTCACTTCGGCGATCGAAAAGCTCACCGCCGCATGGAACCTGCGGTCGTTCGGCGAGTTGTCCGACATCCCGTACAACTCGATCTGGGACCTCTCCACGCAGAAGTCCTGCGCCGAGAACATTTTCCAGATCTACTACATCCAGAACAACGCCGACCTCGGCTCCCACTGGAATTACCTGTACGGTCCCAGCAAAACCGGCATCACTTCGAACAAAGTGGGCCTGATGCAGAACATGACCACCAAGAGCGTTTACGACGCCTTCGCCAAGGAGGACGTGCGCAAGAATTACCTGCGCGAGACGACTGTTGCGGGCGTGACCTACTACCACACCATGAAGTACGCCGACCTGGAGTGCGGCGCGAACGGATACGGCGGCAACAACTGGATCGTCATGCGTTACGCCGACGTGGCGCTGATGCTGGCCGAAGCCTACTACTGGCAGGGCACGGAACCGACGGCCAAGAGCTTCCTGAACATGGTCCGCAAACGCGCCGGGCTGGGCGACTGGTCGGGCGCCGACCTGCGCCAGGGCATCTACGACGAGCGCCGCAACGAATTCATCCAGGAGGGACTCCGCTGGCAGGACCTGCTGCGCATGTATTCCAAGCAGGAGATGATCGAGCATTTCAACGCCATCAACTCCAACTTCAGCCTGAAAGACCTGCTGCTTCCGATTCCCTACAACGAGCGCATCCTCAACACGCAGGGTCTCTACCAGAATCCGGGATACGGCGTAAAATAAACCGGAAACGTCATGCGATTCATACACAGAATCATATTGATCCTCTGGGCGATCGCGGGCGGACAGCTTGCTGCCTGCTCGGACAGCGGCAAGGAGACTCCCGGACCGGAAAACGGGACGCAGGCCATCGTCTGGACGCCCGAAGCCCCGGTCAGGGACGCCGCGGTCGCCTTCTCGCTCGAAGGCAGTTCGGATAACGTCCGCAGCGTGCTGTGGATGTTCGGCGACGGCGCGACCGCGACTTCGGGCGCGGGCGAATCGGCCGAACACACCTACCGGGCGGCCGGCACCTACACGGTCAGGGCGACCGTCACCCGGCTGCAGGGACCGATGACCGAACTCTCGGCCACGGTCGCCGTTGCCGACACTGAGGCCGCCGTCGCCGTGAGCAACGACCATCCGGCCCGCATGGAGAAGGTCGCCTTCGCGCTCAGCCGCATACCCGGCGTTTCGGGCGTCGTCTGGAATTTCGGCGACGGCAGTGCGACGCAGCGCGTAACCGACCCGGCGAAGCAGGTGGAACACCGGTATGAAGCCGACGGGCTGTACAAAGCCGTCGCCGCCGTCTCCTACACGGACGGCACGACGCAGACCCTGACGCAGGACGTCACGGTCGAAGGAGCTTCCCTGAGCCACTCATGCCTGAATTTCGACACCGGCAAAATGTGGATCATGGCCCACCGCGGCAACTTCAACAACGGCTACGACCTGGCGCCCAACTCCCTGGCGGCGTTCCGCAAGTGCATCGAACTGGGATGCGTGGACTTCATCGAAACCGATGTTCAGATCACCAAGGACGGTCAGGTCATCTGCCTGCACGACAACTACCTCAAGCGGTTCACCGACTACAGCTCCTATGCCGGCGACGAAGGTTACGTAATCAACTTCACGCGCGAAGAGCTGCGGAAATTCCGGCTGAAAACCACCGACGGCAAAGTGACCGGCGAACAGATCCCGACACTGGAAGAGGTCCTCACGGAGCTGCGCGGCAAAGTCTGGTTCAACCTTGACAAATGCGGCAGCGACGACGTAGACATTGCCAAGGTATACGAAGTCGTCAAACGCTGCGGCTGTCTGGACCGGGTGCAGTTCTACATAGGGACGAACAGCGACAGGGCCGCCTGGCTGGCCAAACAGGAGCAGCCGGGAATCATCGCCCCGCACGCCAACAACGCCTCGGCGCTGGCCGCCATGTCGGCTTTCACGCCGGTCTACATGATCCAGACCTCGACGGGCTATGTCAACAACGCCTGGATTTCGTCGGTCAATGCCAAAGGGCTTTCGGTCTCGAACCTGCTCGACGACGAGGGTGCGGCCTTCCACAACGGCAACACTGCCACGATGGACGGCTTCGTCGCCGCGGGCCTGCGCATGATCCAGTGCGACTATCCCGCCCAAATGGATCAATACCTGACAGGCAAAGGGAAACGCTAAACCTTAAAATTTCAAAAAATCAATTTCAATGAAAAGAATATTATCATATCTGAGTATCGTGTTGCTCTCCGCATCGGTCGCATGTTCGGACAGCAGCGAGATGGACAAGGCCTACAACTCGGTCATCACTCCCGGCTTCACGTTCGGCGAAGAGGAGATCATCGCAGGCATCACTCCGGTCACCTTCACCAATACGACCACGGTGGAAGGAACGACTATTTCCGAATACTTCTGGCACTTCGGCTTCGCCGGTGAGGGCAACTGGTCGGAGGAGGCCGCTCCCGACCCGATCGTCTACAACCGCCCGGGCGACTACACGGTCACCCTGACGGCATGGGGCGCCGACGGCAACCGCGCCACGACGACCAAAACGATCACCATTCTGGCGGACAACGTACTGCCGACGGCCGACTTCAGCTACTCGCCCCAGATGATCAGCATCGGCACGACCGTGACCTTTACGGACAAATCGACCGACTCCGACGGAGAGATCGTATCGCGCGAATGGCTCTTCCCCGACGGCACGACCTCGACGGACATCAACGCAACCTATACGTTCGACAAGATGGGCATGTTCAACGTCCAGCTGACCGTGACCGACGACCGCGGCGGCTCGAACAGCACCTCCAAGGCCATCAACGTCCGCGCAGGCGACGTCGACGCCTTCACGCTGCTCTGGTCCACTGCCGTAGCCTCCGCCGATGCGCTCTGCGCGGCGAGCGTCGTGGCAGCGAGCGACATGGGTTATATCTATTCGGTATCGGGCGACGGCAAAATGGTCGCGCTCAATACCGACGGCGCCAAGGTATGGGAATACGACGCCATGGCAAAAGACGGCGTATACCTCAAGAGCGAAATCTCCTATCCTTCGGTAGATACCGACGGCACGGTTTACTGGGTGGCGCACGGTTACGGCGGCTCCTCGTCGGCATCGCTCGCCTATGCATTCGACGGCGCGACGGGTTCCGTGATCTGGAAGAACACGACGGCTTACGCCCCGGCGGCGCGCATCGCCTTCTCGACGCCCTGCATCAGTCCGAGCATGGTCATCGTGGGCAGCCGCGGCACCAACGGCGCGATCCGCGGATTCGAGAAAGCCACCGGCAAGAACACCGCCACGGCCACTCCGGCCAACGGCGGCGGCACCTCCGGCACGATCGCACTCAGGAACGGCGTGGTGATCTTCACCAACACCGCCCAGTACGGTTACGGTATCATGGTTCCCGACGCATCGTTCGTCTGGTCGCCGGTTCCGACAGCCGACACGTTCGCCCCCACCAAAGGACTCTCGGCCGGCCGCTGCCAGCCCTGCGTCGATGCCGACAACTGCGTATACCTTCCCGGCATCGTCGAAGGATCGGGCACCTGGAACCTCGCGAGCTTCGACTGCACCAACCTCACCGCATCGTCGAAGAAGACCCCGAAATGGAGCGTGAACCTGCCCGACGGATTCCAGCAGACGGGCGCATCGCTCAGCGCCGACGGCACGACGCTCTATATCGTCGCCGACAAGGCCACGCCTTCGGTGGTTTACGCACTGAACACCTCGAACGGTTCGACCCGCTGGTCGTACACGCTCGACGCGGCAAGCAACAGCATCCCGGCCGTCGATAACCTCGGCCAGGTCCACGTCTGCACCAAGACGGGCGATTACGTCGTGCTGAGCGCCGAGGGCGAACTCCGCTACAAGGAGCATCTGGCCGACTCGGTGGACGGCTCGCCGACGATCTCCGAATGGGGCTACTCCTACTTCCTGGGCAAGGACTCCGCGGCAGGGGCGCTCAAGGTTTACTCCGTCGCGCTGCCCGGCGTCACCTCGCCCGCAGCTTCGGCGTGGTCGCAGTACGGACAGAACGCACGCCACAGCAACTACCAGAAATAACCGAATGTACAATTCCGGAGGGGCGACGGCCCGCAGGGGCCGGCCCCGCCTTCCGGAAAATAAAGGAACCTGAACATGAAAAAAATACTATTTCTCGCGATGTTCGCCGCGCTCTGCACGCTGACTGGCGGATGCGCCGACGATTTCAAAACGGTACTCAACGACAAGTACTACGAGGACGACACGCCCTCCCGCGAACCCGACATCACCGAGCAGACGCTCACGCTCGGCAGTTACAACCTCTGGATTTCGGGCAAGGGCACGGGCGACTACCTGTGGACCAACCGCCGCTCGGCGCTGGCGCAGTCGATCGTCAGAAACAAATGGGACATCTTCGGCTTCCAGGAGGCCAACGGAACGATCCAGAACGAACTGCCGACGCTCGTCGAGCAGCAGGGCGGCAAATACGAATGGTGGTTCGTGGGCCGCGACTCGCAGGACGGCGTCAGCGGCGAAGCGCTGGGCATCGCCTACAATCCCGAGCGTTTCGAGCTGACCGACAAGCACTTCTTCTGGATTTCGCCCACGCCCGACGAAATGAGCTACGGCTGGGACGAGCTGGGTTATCACCGCATCGCCGCCTGCGCCATGGTGACCGACAAACTGTATAACAAACAGTTCTTTATGATGGTCACCCACGCCCCGCTGGGCGCCACGGCGCGCGCCGAGGGCGCCAAACTGCTGATCGAGCGCGAAAAGCTGTACAATCCCGACGGCATTCCTTCGATCCTGGTCGGCGACATGAACGCCGCCATGGACGACGCCTCGTCGAAAACGCTCCGCACGCATTGGAACGACTCGTTCCTCACGGTGGAATCCGACTTCATCAGCGGTCCCGTGGGCACGTTCAACGGCCACAAAATTACGGCCGATCTCACGCAGGCCACGGCGCGCATCGACTACATCTACTCGCGCGGCGACGTGGAACTCAAATCCTACAAGGTGGACAACACCGTTTACGGCAACATCTACCCCTCGGACCACTGCCCCCTGACGATTCAGTTCGACACCGACTACGAGAAACCCGCGCCCGACGTGGTCGAGGGCTCCGGAACGGCCGCGGACCCGTGGCAGCTCAACTCCGTGAGCGACTGGAACACGGTCGCCGCGTCGATCAACAGCCAGGCCGAAGACGCCGTTTACACATCGGCGGCTTACTACAAGCTCACGGCCGACATCGACTTCGACAACAAGAACCTTACGCCGATCAGCTTCGCGGCCGACAACACGATCTACTTCGAGGGCGAATTCGACGGCGCAGGGCATAAACTCCTCAACGTGAAGATCACCGCTCCGGGCAAATCCTGCGGCGTATTCGGCGCCAACAAAGGCACGATCCGCGACATGGCCGTCGAAGGCGCGCTTTCGACCGAATCCGAGATCGCGGGCGGCATCGTAGGCACGAACGCGGGCGTAATCGACGGAGCGACCTTCAAGGGCGACATCACCGGCGGCGAAGGCGCCAAGACCATAGGCGGCATCGCAGGCCAGAACAAGGGCACGATCGTCAACTGCGCCAACCTCGGCGGCACGATGAAGGCCGACGCGCCGAAAGACCCCAACATGGGCGGCATCGTCGGACAAATCGCCAAAGGCGACGACGGCCTGGGCCGTTATGTCATCAACTGCTACAGCTGGGTGGACAAACTAGAAGCCAAGCACAACAACATCGGCGGCATTGCCGGCATCGTCAGCGACGACAGCTTCATCATCAACTGCTACTCGACCCTACAAGAGATCGCGGCCGGCAGTTCCTACGCATCGGTCGCGGGTTACAGCAAGAAAGGCAATCTGCAGAACATCTACGGCAACTCGGCATGCCCGTCCAAGGCTGCGGCGAACTCCGCTGTCGGCAACGACAAGGCGGCCGGAACGGTCTGGAAAACAACGACCTTCGCCCTGCTCTCGCTCGACGAGATGAAGTCGGGCGCCGTCAGCGTGCCTTCGAGCGGAGAGTCGTGCGCAAGCTTCACTGAGGCGCTCAACGCCGGCGCGGCGGTCTTCAACGACACTCCGGCCGCAACGCTGCCGGGCAAACCTGACGTCGTCCTGCGCAAATGGACGGCATCGGAGAGCTATCCCGTACTGGAAAAATAAATCTTCAGGAGAACCGGAGTTTTCCGGTTCTCCCTTTTTAACCCGAACAAAATGAAACGTTACTTACTTATCCTCTGCGCAATAGCCGGCCTGTACTCCTGCACCCGGCCCGCGGCCGAAACGACGAACAAAGCCCGGTTCGTCCGCGCGGAACTCCACAACCCCTCCTCACGGTACGTCGTGGTGGTCTCGCACCGCGGAGACTGGCGCAACTGGCCCGAAAACTCCGTTCCGGCGATCGAATCGGTGATCGGCATGGGGGTCGACATCATGGAGCTGGACCTCAAGCTCACCAAAGACAGCGTGCTGGTGCTGTGCCACGACAAGACGATCGACCGCACGACCAACGGCCGCGGCCGCGTCTGCGACATCACCTACGATTCGATCCGGCGCTGCGTGCTGAAAACCGGCCACGGCGTGAAAACCTCGCTCAAAATGCCGACCCTGCGCGAAGCGCTCGCCGTCTGCAAAGACCGCATCGCGGTGAACATCGACCAGGGATACGAATATTACGATCTCGCACTTGCAATCACCGAGGAACTGGGAGTTACGGATCAGGTACTCATCAAGGGCAAACGTCCGGTGGACACCGTCGCCGCAAAATTTGCGGAATACGAACACAACATGATGTACATGCCGATCATCGACATCCTCAAACCGCAGGGCAGGGAGCTTTTCGAAGAATACGCATCGAAGGGCGTACACCCGCTGGCTTACGAGATTTGCTGGGACAACTACACGCCCCAAGTAGAGGCCTGTATGCAGCAGGTCGTCGCAGGCGGCTCCAAACTGTGGGTCAATTCGCTCTGGGACTCGCTCTGCGGCGGCCTGAGCGACGACAAGGCCTTCACGGGATCGCCGGACGAGGTGTACGGCCGCCTGCTGGAGATGGGCGCCTCGATCATCCAGACCGACCGTCCCGAACTGCTGATCCGCTACCTCGAATCGCAGGGACGGCGCAAATAACGGAGCGATATGAAGAAATTACTGATCTGCATGGCCGTCGTATGCGTGACGGCCGCAAACGTCGCGGCGCAGAGCTTCTCGGCCGCGACCTACAACATCCGCCAGCTCAACGAAAAGGACACGGCCGAGGGCAACGGCTGGGAGCGGCGTCTCCCGGTGATCTCGTCGCTGATCCGGTTCCACGACTTCGATATCTTCGGGGCGCAGGAGGTCTTCCACTGTCAGCTGCAGGGCATGCTCGCGGCGCTGCCCGGCTACGATTACGTCGGCGTCGGACGCGACGACGGAGCCACGGGCGGCGAATACTCCGCGATCTTCTACAAACGCGGCCGCTTCAAACTGCTCGATTCGGGCCATTTCTGGCTCTCGGAAGACCCCTCGAAGCCCAACAAGGGCTGGGATGCCAAATATGTCCGCATCTGCACCTGGGGCCGGTTCTACGACAAGCAGAGCCGTCAGCGGTTCTGGTTCTTCACGACCCATACCGACCACCGCGGCGAACTGGCCCAGGCCGAGAGCTGCCGCCTAATACTGGCGAAGATCGAAGAACTGTGCCGCGGCGAACGGGTCATCCTCACGGGCGACTTCAACGTGGGCGAGACGAGCCAAAGCTATGCGATCCTGCGCGACTCCGGCCTTCTGTCCGACACCTACGACACGGCCGAAATCCGCTATGCCGAAACAGGCACCGAAAACTGGTTCGACACCGACATCAAGACCTTTCGCCGCATCGACTACCTCTTCGTAACGCCGGGCTTCCGGGTACTCCGCTACGGAATCCTGACCGACACCTACCGCTCGGAAAACCCGGACGGCGGAGAGCGGAAATTCCGGGCCAGAACTCCGTCGGACCATTTCCCCGTGCAGGTAGAACTGGAGTTCACGAAGCGGTAAGATCCCGATTAACCTGATAACGTAACTAACCTGCTATGTCAATACTCTCATTTTTCAGGAAAAGCGCACCGGCGCCGCGTCTGCAGAAGGACGATGCCGCCCTGATGCGTCTCTACAAGAAACTCCGCTGGCAGAGCTTCATCGCCGGCACCGTCGGTTACAGCCTCTATTACGTCTGCCGCACGAGCCTCAACGTGGTGAAGAAGCCCATCCTCGAAAGCGGGGCGCTGGACGCCACGCAGCTGGGCGTCATCGGTTCGGCGCTGCTGTTCGCCTATGCCATCGGCAAATTCGTCAACGGCTTTCTCTCCGACCACAGCAACATCAAACGCTTCATGGCCGCGGGCCTTGCGGTATCGGCGGTCGCCAACCTGCTGGTCGGCCTCCTCGGCTTCGCCAACGGCGGCGGAATCGTCGGCAACATGGTGCTGTTCGTCGCCTTCGCCGTGATGTGGGGCGTCAACGGCTGGAGCCAGTCGATGGGCGCGCCCCCGGCCATCATCGCCCTCTCGCGGTGGTACCCGCTCAGCAAGCGGGGCACCTACTACGGATTTTTCAGCGCCAGCCACAACCTCGGCGAATTCCTGTCATTCCTGTTCGTCGGCGCGGTCGTCGGCTTCTTCGGCTGGCAATGGGGATTCGTGGGGTCGTCGGTCGCCGGCGTACTCGGCGTATTGGTAATCGTACTGCTGATGCACGACACGCCCGAATCGAAGGGCCTGCCCCCGATCGAGGAGCTGACCGGCGAGGAGATTCCCGGAGCGGCCCACGACCACGGCAAAACTTCCGACCTGCAGCGTTCCGTAATCCGCAATCCGCTGGTCTGGGTGCTGGCGCTGTCGAGTTCGTTCATGTATATCAGCCGCTATGCGATCAACGGCTGGGGCGTGCTTTTCCTGCAGGAAATCAAAGGCTATACGCTGGCCACGGCCACACAGGTCATTTCGGTCAACGCGCTCTGCGGCATCGTGGGCACGGTCTTTTCGGGCTGGCTGTCCGACGCCTTCTTCCACGGACGGCGCAACGTGCTGGCCTTCGGTTTCGGCGTACTGAACACCATCGCGCTCTGCCTGTTCCTCTACTCCGGCAACGGGCTGGTAGTAAATATCCTGAGCATGGTCCTGTTCGGCATAGCGATCGGCGTGCTGATCTGCTTTCTAGGCGGCCTGATGGCCATCGACATCGTACCGCGCGAAGCCACGGGCGCAGCGCTGGGAATCGTCGGCATGGCGAGCTACGTAGGCGCCGGCCTGCAGGACATCGTCAGCGGCTGGCTGATCAACTCCGGCAAAACGGAGCTGGACGGCGTGACGAGCTACAATTTCGACTCGGCGATCGTTTTCTGGATCGCCGCTTCGGCGATATCGTTCATTCTGGCGCTCTTCGTGGCCAAACGCTCACACCGGTAAACCATACATAACTCATCCTCCGAATCAGGCTGCAAGAGATCTCTTGCAGCCTGATTTTTCATCCGGACTCCCCCGCTCCCGCATTTTCGCCAACATACGGCCGATCGTTTAATTTATAAATTCTATGCGTTGATTTTTAGAAACATCCGGTTCGTTGAATTTATTTGCACGTAAGAAATCCGCACTGTTTCTTTGCTCCCGGAACAGAAAAACAACTCCATTTTTTAGTTAAATAAAAACGCAAGAAAGATGAAAAAAATCATTATCGTACTGCTTGCAGCAGCTGTAAGCTTTACGGCGGCCGACAAAGCTTCGGCGCAGGAGAAAGGTTTGTGGATCGGCGGTAAGCTGGGTTACTGGCACGACAAGACGGAAGGCGTCAAAACCGATTCCTTCTCGATCGCTCCCGAAGTGGGCTACGATTTCAACAAAAGATGGTCGGTAGGTCTGGCGCTCGGTTACGATTACCTGAAAGTAAAGGACGGCGGCAGCGCCAATGTCTTCACGGCTTCGCCCTACGCCCGTTACAAGTACTATAACAAGGGGATTCTGTCGCTCTTCCTCGACGGCGGCGTAGGGTTCGCCTGCTGCGACCAGGAAGGCTTCCAGGCCGGCATCACGCCGGGACTGAGCGTGAAGATCAACGAACATTTCAGCTTCCTGACCCAGGTCGGCTTCCTGGGCTACCGCAAGGACTACTTCAACGGCGGCAGCGGCGAGGCTTTCGGCCTGAAACTCTCCTCGTCGGACCTGAAATTCGGATTCTACTACAAATTCTAAGAAACAGCAAGGATATTCCTGCCGCACCGGTATCATTCGGCGCGGCAGGAATTTTTTCTGACAACAAAAATCCGTTGCACATACGCGCATGCCCATCGGACCTCAGCCGTCGGTTCACCGTGCGGTCTACCCG
>CAKVKI010000054.1 GCA_934754975.1 uncultured Alistipes sp.
GCCTTGGCCGTGTCCATCGCCGAACCGCCGCCGACGGCGACGATCGCATCGGCGCCCGAACGGCGGAAGGCTTCGACCCCGGCCTGCACGTTTTTCACCGTCGGATTCTGCTTCAGGTCGCTGAAGATTTCATAGGCGATGCCCGCTTCGTCCAGTACGCCGGTCACCCTGCCCGTCACGCCGAAGCGGATCAGGTCCCTGTCCGTAACGACAAACGCCCGGGCATAACCGCGCCCCCGGAATTCACCGGCCAGCACACGCCGCGCCCCGGCGCCGAAATAGGAGGTCTCGTTGAGAATGATTCTGTTCACAGCCATAATCCGTCCGGTTTAAAGGTTGAAAGCCTCCTTGAGCTGCTGCATCTGGGCGTCGCTCATGCCTGCGGGCGTGAATCCCATCGCACGGCCCGACATGTAGATCTGCGCCGACTTGGAGAGCGTGTCGATCATGTCGAACGGCTCGATGACGTTTTCGCCCACGCCCAGCGCGCCGTGCTTCTCCCACAGCACCACGTCATAGTCGTCGAGCTGCGCGATAGTCGCATCGGCCAGTTCGATCGAACCGGGCAGCGCGTAGGGCACGATGCCCACGCCCTTGGGACAGAACGCGCGGGTTTCGGGGATCATGCTCCAGAGGAGTTTGCTCAGCACGTCCCTGCCCAGAAACGCCGCATTGTGGGTCATCGCCACCAGTTCGATGGGATGGGTGTGGATCACGGCCTTCTGGCTGCGGCCCCTGCCGAGCAGGTAGTCGTGGATCGAGAGGTGCGAGGGCAGTTCCGAGGTGGGACGGATGTATTTTTCAGCCACGATCGCGTAGCTGCGGCCGTCGTCGGAGATGCGGATGATGGCCATGTTGTCCATCGGCGAGGAGCAGACGTAGCGCATGCGCCGGTTGGTGCCCGTCACCAGAAAAAAGTGGCCGCACAGGTTTTCGACCGGGCGGGCCAGCGCAACGGGTTCGCCCAGCGGCGGCAGTGCGCGGAGCGCGTCGTCCGCCACATCGGTGATGTTGTAGGAGATGTTGCCGCCGTTGCGTTCGGCCCAGCCTTTCTGCCAGAGGTATCCGGCCACTTCGGCCACCTCGGCGATGCGTTCCGTTAATTGTCGGTTGTATTTCATGGATTGCAGGTTTTAAAACAGCGAAGGAAAAAAGATGGATAACAAAAGGACCGCGAGCCCCAACACGAGCATCGAAACCGCCCGTGCGCCGCTGCCTTTCCACTCTTTGAGGGCGATGCCCCAGAAGTTGGAGAAAAGCACGTTGAGCGACATCAGGATGCTCCACGAGAAGGCCAGCAGGACGGGCGTACCGGAGAGGAAACTCCGCCCCATTTCGAGTCCGAAGAACTGCGAGTACCACAATCCGCCGGCCAGCGCGCAGAAGAGCAGGTTCACGGTCAGCCGCCGGCCTTTCACGGCCAGGTATTCGCCGCCCGTGCGGTTCCTGCGGTTCTCATGCAGGCAGTAAGCCGCATTGGTCAGGAATCCGCCGAAGGTGACCAGCAGGATCACGGGCAGTCCGGCGACGAGCGCGTCGGCGCCCGCCGTCTGCACGGCGGCGCGGATCGGCGCCCCGGCGTCGAGTCCCAGCGCGAAGCAGGCGCTCATCACGCCCGCCAGCAGAGCGACCAGCAGCCCTTTGGTCAGGGCGAAGTCGCGGACGGCGGCCCGCTTCTCTTCCTCGCTCATATTGCGCGCCCGCAGCGAACCCGCATAGCCGATCACGGCGATGCCGGCCAGCGTGACGCACACGCCCAGCAGCAACAGCAGTCCGTCGCCGTGCAGCAGGTCCTCTCCCGCGAAAAGCGCCGGCAGCAGCGTGCCGAACGCCGCGCAGGTGCCCAGCGATACGGACTGTCCGAGCGCCACGCCCAGATAACGCATCGACAGGCCGAACGTCAGGCCCCCGACGCCCCACAGGGCGCCGTAGACGACCGCTTTGAGCGCACCGCCGGCTCCCAGCAGTGCGAAAAGGGAACTTCCGGCAGGCACGGCGGCCAGCGCTCCCGCCAGGGGGAACACCAGCCACGCGAAGATGCCCTGCACCAGCCAGAAACTCTCCCAGCTCCACTGCTTCACCCTGCGGATAGGCACATAGGAACTGGACTGGCCGAAGCTGCCGACGGCGATAATCAACAGGCCGAGAAAAGTATCCATGACCGGTCAGCGTTTCGAGGTGACTTCACGCTCGTATTTCTCCACGTCGGCGATATAGTCCTCGCCCGCGGGAACGCCGTTCTGCATGCAGAAATAGTTGTAGACATCGGCCCACGGCATCGACTTGCCCTCCTCCAGGAGCGCCAAACGTTCGAAATAGCGGCCTCCTGCTTCGTATCCGCGCAGTTTTTCGATCGGCGTGAGCATCGCCAGCAGGAACGCCTTCTGGGTCGCACGGCTGCCGACGACATAAGCGCCGATGCGGTTGATCGAAGCGTCGAAGTAGTCCAGCCCGACATTCACGCGGTCGAGCGCCCCGGCCCAGACGATCTCCTGCGCCAGCATCTGCACGCTGTCGTTGAAAATGACCACATGGTCGCTGTCCCAGCGCACCGGGCGGCTGACGTGGAGCAGGATTTCGGGCGCGAAGAGCAGCATCGACGAAATTTTATCGGCGACCTCCTCCGTGGGGTGGAAATGGCCCATGTCGAGCGTCGCCATCAGGCCGCGGCTGACGGCATAGCCCATGTAAAACTCGTGCGAACCGACCGTGAAACTTTCGAGCCCCGTGCCGAAGAGCTTGCACTCCACGGCGTCTTTCACGTTGGGGCACTCGTGTTCGAACACCCGGTCGAGCGACTCCCTGAGCAGCGAACGGTAATAGTAACGGTTCACCGTCAGGTCCTTGGAACCGTCGTGTACCCAGATGTTGTGGCAGGCTTTGCTGCCCAGCCGGCGGCCCATTTCGTCGGCGATACGGCGGCTGCGGACGGTGTGTTCGACCCAGAAATCGCGGACAGCCTTGTCGGGATTGGCCAGCGAGAGATCGCCGCTCCTGGGGTGCGAGAACGAGGTAGAGTTGAAATCGAGCTTCATGTCGTTGGCGAGCGCCCAGTCGATCCAGCTCCGGAAATGCTCGGGTTCGATCTGGTCGCGGTCCACCTTTTTGCCCTTGAAATCGCCGTATATGGCGTGCAGGCTCAGGCGGTGGCGGCCGGGAATCAGGCTTTTGGCCTTCTCGATGTCGGCGCGCACTTCGTCGATGTTGCGGGCCTTGCCGGGATAGTTGCCGGTGGCCTGAATACCGCCCGTAAGCCGGCCGTCGGGATTCTCGAAACCCGTCACGTCGTCGGTCTGCCAGCAGTGCAGCGACAGCGAAATCCGCTGCAGGGCGGCGAGCGCCGCCTCGGTGTCCACGCCCGCTTCGGCATAACGCGCCTTGGCCGCTTCGTAAGCTTTGATAATTTGGTCTTGTTTCATGGTGTTTATCGGTTTTATCGATTATAAGATTAATTGCACGGTTTGTCCCCGCCAGCGGCCGCTCCCGCGAGCAGGGTTTTGAATCTTTCATAGGCGGCGTTCCACTCCTGCGCGTTTCCGGACAGGAAGGTTTCGGTCGGCACGCAGCGGGCGATCATGCGGCGCATTTCGGCCAGCGACGACACCCGGCCCGCGGCGTAAGCCTGCATCATAATGTTGCCGATGGCCGTTGCCTCGGCGGGTCCCGCCACGACGGGAATACCGGTCGAATCGGCGGTGAACTGGTTCAGAAGCGCGTTCTTCGACCCGCCGCCGATGACGTGGAGCTTTTCGACGGGGAAGGGCGCCAGCGCCCGGAAGTCGTCGAGTATCATGCGGTATTTGAGGGCCAGGCTCTCGAAAATCGCACGCACGGTCTCCCCGTGGGTGCGGGGCGGAGCCTGCCCCGTCCGGGTGCAGAACGAAGCGATAGCCTCCGGCATACAGCCCGGACGGGCGAACGACTCGTCGTCGGGGTCGATCAAAATCCGGAAGGGAGCCGCCGAGTGCGCCATCTCCACCAGTTCGGAATAGGCGTATTCCCTCCCTTCGCGCGACCAGACTTTGAGACACTCCTCCAGCAGCCACATGCCGGTAATGTTTTTCAGCAGGCGCGTCGTGCCCTCGACACCGCCTTCGTTAGTGATGTTGCAGGCCGACGTGCGGTCGTCGATGACCGGTTCGCGCACCTCGATCCCCATCAGCGACCAGGTGCCGGAACTCAGGTAGGCGAACCGTTCGTTTTCGGCCGGAACGGCCGCGACGGCCGACGCGGTGTCGTGTCCGGCCACGGCCACAACGGGCACCCGCTTCAGCCCGACGTCGGCCGCCAGCTGTTCGTTAAGCAGGCCGATACGGTGTCCGGGCATCACTATGTCGCAGAAAAGCGACGCATCGATGTCCATCTTCTCCAGCAGTTCGGATTCGATCCTTCGGGTGCGGGGATTCAGCAACTGCGAGGTCGAAGCGATCGTATATTCGGTGACCATACTGCCCGTCAGCAGGTAGCTCAGGGCGTCGGGCATGAAGAGCAGCTTCGCGGCGGCGGCGAGCTGCGAAGCCCCCTTTTTCCGCAGGGCGTACAACTGGTAAAGCGAGTTGAACGGCATGATCTGGATGCCGGTCCGGTCATATACCTCCCTGCGGGAGAGTACCTTGGCGAAGTATTCCGCCGGAGCGCCCTCGGTATGGGGGTCCCGGTAGGCATAGGGCATTCCCAGCAGCGAACCGTCGCTGCCGACGAATGCGAAATCGACACCCCACGTATCGATACCGACCGAAGTGATCTCGATTCCCTCGCGCGCCGCGGCCCTGAGCCCTTCGCAGAGATGCTCGTACAGGGAAAATATGTTCCAATAAAAGTGGCCGCCCAGCGGCAGTATCCGATTGGGGAAGCGGGTCAGCTCGCGGATACGAAGCTCTCCGTCGGAGAGCGTTCCCAGAACCGTCCGGCCGCTCGTCGCGCCCAAGTCGAACGCAATAAAATGCTGCAGACTCATTGTCCAAATATTACATTTATACGATCTTTTTTACTATATTGCAGTCTCGTCAACCTAACTCTTTCCGCAATGGATAATTCCATTCACCTGAAGTACCTGGCCATCAGCCAAACCGACCTGAAATGGGGCATGACCATCAATTCGGTGGGTTTCCAGACCATCGCCGCCCACATGCCCTATCCGCCGAACAACCACCCTTCGCGCTACCTGTTCTCGACCGACAACGGGCGTATACTCAATGAGTATCAGCTGCTCTACATCACGCGCGGAGGAGGGAGATTCGCATCCCGCACCACGGGCTACGGACGCTACCAGCCCGTCGGCGAGGGCAACATGTTCCTGCTCTTCCCCGGCGAGTGGCACAACTACATGCCCGAACGCGAAACCGGATGGGACGAATTCTGGATCGGATTCCAGGGCAGCCACATCGACTACTGGACGGCAAGCAGTTTCTTCACGCGCGAAAAGCCGATCTACAACGTAGGCATCCACAACGAGATCGTCCAGCTCTACCAGCAGGCCATCCGCGTGGCCATCGAACAGAAGTCGGGATTCCAGCAGGTGCTGTCGGGCATCGTCAATTACCTCCTGGGGCTGGCCTACTCCTACGACAAGAACTACGTCTTCGAAACCTCCGAGGTGATCGACCAGATCGGCCGTGCGAAAATCCTGATCGCCGACCAGTTCAAAACCATCCGGCCCAAGCAGATCGCCGACGAACTGAACATGAGCTATTCGAATTTCCGGAAGATTTTCAAGGAGTACACCGGATTCGCCCCGGCGCAGTACATCCAGGAGATGAAACTTTCCAAAGCCAAAGAACTGCTCACGAACAGCTCCATGCCCATCAAGGAGATCGCCTATCTGATGGGATTCGAAAACCACGAATACTTCTTCACGGCCTTCAAAAAGAAGAACGGAGCGACACCCGCCGATTACCGGCGTCTGACGCAGGGCAACGCCCTGGTGCAGGAATAAAATCCGGCCGCCGCCGGGTCGCGCATTTTTTTAAAGAGGTGCCGGTGGTTTTTCCGGCACCTCTTCTTTTCAACCGTTACTGTCCGTAACCGGGGTTCGGCTCGATGAGCGGATTGCCGCTGATGGCATCGTTGGGAATCGGGAATACCTTGAAATACGCGTTGTTGGTAGCCTTGTGGTCCCACCAGTCAGCTTCCACGAACTTGTCCCAGCGCAGCAGGTCGGTGCGGCGACGGCCCTCGCCGAGGAACTCGATGCCCCACTCGGCCAGCATGCGCCATTCATCGAGGTTGGCAGCGGTGCAGGGGTCGGGATCGGCTTCATTCTCGAAATTACGCTTGCGCACGTCGTTAATCAGCCGGGCGGCTTCGCCCTTGTCGTCGTCGCGCCACCTGCACTCGGCCAGCATGTACTGCACTTCGGCCAGACGCGCCATCACGAAACCGGCTTTCCACTGGTTGGGATCGTCGTCCGGGGCGATCGGGTATTTGATGAGACGTACGCCGGTGTTCTCCTCGCCTTCGTATTTGGTCGAAGGAACGGCGTCGAGCGACGGATAGGCAGTGCCGACGAGCGACGTGCGGCCGACGTAGTCCACCAGTTCGAGCTGTTTGCCGTCATGTACGCTGTTCTGCCCCGAAACGACGACCGGCGTGCCGTTTTTAGCGATCGGGCCGAACAGAAGCAGCCCTTCGTAATCGCCGTTGCCGTTGTACTTGTAGCACTTCCTGCGCAGGTCGGCGTCGTTGAAGCGGGCGAAGGTGCGGCCCAGCTTGAAGTCGGCGTCGGTGTAGAGGTCGCCGTTGGGCTTGTGCGACGGCATGATCGTGATGCCGTTCATCGTACCGGCGCCCTTCAGCCCGAAGAACTGGTCCATCATGTTGGGCTGGTAGAACCACGCCGCATAGGTGTTGTTCTGCAGTTTATTCAGGGCCGAAGGCAGCACCCAGATGTTCTCGGCGCTGTTGAGGTTGCTGAACCCGAAGGGTTCGCGCCAGTCGGAGGCCATCGAGTAGTTGCCGTATTTGCCCGACAGGATCTCGCTGCAGAGGGTCTCGCACTCCGAATAACGTTCCTCCTTAATATAAGTCTGCGCATTGAAGTAGAGCCGGGCCAGCAGAACGGCCGCCGCACCGCGGTTGATCGTATAGTCGATCTCCGTCGTCTCGTCCTTCAGTGGCAGCACCCTAAGCGACTCCTTGAGCAGTCCTTCGATATGCAAGAAGGTATCCTTGGCCGAGCTGCGGGGCTGGGGATCGACGCCCACCGTGCCTTCATAGATCGGCATGCCGCCGTAGAAGTCCAGGCCGCGCAGGTAGAAGTATGCGATCAGCGTCTTCATCTGGGCGATATGGCCGGCGCGGTCCTCCTCGGTAAATCCGACTTTGGCGTAGTCGGCCGCCTTGAGGTCCTCGATCACTTCGAGCGACAGGGCGACGCCCGTGGTAACCAGGCTCCACGCATTGTTGATAAAGGGGTTCGAAGTGCCCCAGCTGTGGTCCTGGAAACGGAACCAGTCGCCGCCGGTCCACTTCTGCTCCTTCTGGATCACCGCGAACTGGTCGGCGCAAAGCTCCTGCAGGAACCAGAAGCCCACGCCGTCGCCGCGCATCTCCGAAGCATAGAGGTGCGTAAAGGGACGGCCCATGGCCGAATAGACGTCATTCTTGGTTTTGAAAAAGGTCTCGGGAGTCACCTCGCTGTACCATACCGGATCGAGGTCGGTACAGGCCGCGACGCTCGCCAGGGCGGTGAGGGCCGCAATGCTCTTTATAATATATTTTTTCATAATTTTAACTCGTCTTTAGATTAGAAACCGATCTCGATACCCAGGATAAAGGAGCGCGTGCGGGGATACTGGCTCATGCCCTCGAAACCGGGCGCCAGACCATTGACGTTCACTTCGGGATCGAGGCCCGAGTAACCGGTCAGCGTACATACGTTGCGCACGGTGAAGTAGCAGCGCAGCTTTTCGACGTACTTGATCTTGTTGCGGGGCAGCGTGTAGCCCAGCGTAACGGCGTCGAGTTTCAGGAAGTCGCCCTTTTCGAGCCAGTAGTCCGTCAGCATCAGGCGGTCGGTATTGGTGATCGCCTTGTTGCGGCGGTAAGCCGTACGCAGCAGGTTCTGCCCTTCGGTGATCTTGCTGTTCACGCCCTGGATCATGTCCGTCACGTTGTAAACGTCCTGTCCCAGCCAGCTGCGGAAGAAGAGGTTGAGGTCCCAGTTGCGGTAACGCACCGTGTTGTTCCACGAAAGCACCGCTTTGGGAAGGCCGTTGCCCGTCTGCACGCGGTCCTCGTCGGTACCCGAAGCATAGGGAATGACTTTGTTGTCCTTGCTGTAGATCATCGGGGTGCCGTCCTCCTCGCGCACGCCGGCGAAACGGTAGAGGAAGTAGCGTCCGATCTCCTGTCCGCCGAAGATGCGCACCGCCGCGCCGGCACCGTGGGGCATCGCCTGGAACTCCATGTGGGTATTGGTGGCCATGCCTTCCAGCCGGGATTTGCCGACGAACGAACCTACGAGCGACGTGTCGAACGTCCAGTCTTTGGTCTCCACCACGCGGCCGTTCAGCTCGAACTCGAAGCCCTTGTTGGTGATGTCGCCGATATTGACCGTTGAAGTGGCGTAGACCGCCGGGGGAGACGCCACGGGAATACCGCTGTAGATGGCATCCTCGATCTTGCGGCTGAAGTAGTCCATGCGGCCGCTCAGGCGGCGGTTGAAGAGGGAGAAGTCCAGGCCCACGTCGAACTCTTTCTTGATCTCCCACTTCATGTCGCGGTTCTGGTTGTGCATCAGGCCGTAGACGGTCATCCACTGGCCGTTGTAATAGGTCCACGAATCCTTGGCGTACATACGGTAGGCCGTATTGGTGTTGAAACCCTGGTTACCCGTAGCGCCGTAGCTTACGCGCAGTTTCAGGTCGTCCACGGCCCGGGCGTTGCGCATGAATTTCTCCGACGAAATACGCCAGCCGGCCGAGATGCCGGGGAAGAGGCCCCAGCGGTCGCTGTAGAATTTCGAAGAACCTTCGTAACGCAGGTTCAGCGTCACGAGGTAACGGTCGTCGAACGAGTAGTTCACGCGGCCGAAAAAGGCGATCAGGCGGGTCGTGGGGTTTTTGTAGGAACCCATACCGGCCTTGCCGTCCGAAAGGTAGGTTCCGGCGCCGAGGTCCCACGGACCCAGACCGTCCACCTGGAAGTCGGAGTTGCCGGCCGAGAAGTTGTCGCCGTTGAACTCCTGGAACGAGTAGCCGAGTACGGCATTGAGGTTGTGACGGCCGAAGCGGCGGTCGTAATTGGTCGTCAGGTCGAGCATCTTGTCCATCGCCTGCGAGAAACTGTGCGAAGCCGTACCGTTGTAGTGGTTTTCGAGCGATTCGCGGTGCAGCTTCGAAACGAAGTTCTCCGACTTGTTCTTCACATGCTTATAGGCGCCCTGCGCCGTCACCGACCAATGGTCCGTGAGGTTGAGTTTGAGCGAAACGTTGGCCAGCATCAGGCTCGACGAGTTCGAGTTGTCGCGCAGGTTCACTTCGGCTACGGGATTTTTGAAATAGGGCTGATTCAGGATCATGTAGTAGCCCGACTCGCTGGCGGGATCGTAAATCGGATAGGTCGGATTCAGGCTCGACGCCCATTCGAAAATACCGTTGTCGACGTTGGTCCAGTTGACGTCGGTATAGTTGATCGTCGCGGAGAGTTCCAGCCGGTCGTTCAGGAATTTGAAATAGGTACTCAGGCGGCCGCCGATTTCCTGACGGTCGTTCTTGATGGCGATGCCCTCGGCATCGCGCACGTAACCGCTGGCGCTGACGCGGAACTTGTCCGTGCCGCCGTTGGCCGAAAGGGCGTAACGCTGGCTGAAGGGCGACGACTTGGTCACGGCGTCGTACCAATCGGTCGAACCGCCGAAGTCATAGACGTTGTTGGTGCCCGTACGTCCGTATTCGCGGAATTCGGAAGCCGAGAGCATGTCGGGTTTCTTGGCGACAGACTCCAGCTGAAGCTCGGTCGAAAAATTGACCGACAGACGGCCCGCCTGCGGACGCTTGGTCGTAATCAGCACGACGCCGCCCGTAGCGCGGGTGCCGTAGATAGCCGCGGCCGACGCATCCTTCAATACCGTGATCGACTCGATGTCCTCCTTGGCCACCAGATCGATCTCCGCGCCCGGAACGCCGTCGATCACCACCAGCGGCCCCTGGTCGCCGCTCACCGAATTGACGCCGCGCAGCTGGAGCGAAGCGCCCGAGTTGGGGTCGGAGCCGTTGGTGGACTGGATCGAGAGACCGGGAATCTTGCCCTGAATAGCCATCAGGGGCGAGCTGGTGCCGGCGATAAAGTCGTCCGGCGTGATTTTCGACACCGAGTTGGTCAGCGACCGCTTGTCGATCGTACCGTAACCGACCACCACCACGGCGTCGAGGTTATTGCTCGGTTCGAGCGAGATCTCGAAAGAGGTCCGGCTGCCGACCGGCAGCGTTCGGGTGACATACCCCACATAGCTGATCTGGAGTTCGGCGCCGGGATCCACCTCGACGGCGAAAACGCCGTCGGCGCCGGTCGAGGCGCCGTTGGTCGTGCCTTTTTCGACGACATTGACGCCGATCATCGGCTCACCCGCTTCGTTAAGGACCGTACCGGTCACCCTGATCTTGGGCTGGGCCGCGCACACATAAACCGAAGACACCGAAAAGCCGGCCAGCAGGAGCAGGAACAGCGCGTTCCGCTTCAGGCATGCACCGAACCGGCCAAGTCCCGATTTCGCATAGAAATTCATGAAAATATTCTTCATTTGTTCATGGATTAGGTTAATAAACAGATTGTATGATTTGGTTTTTTATCGGATGGATCGCTCCTGTCATTTTCAATAATGACCTGTCGGAAAAAAGATACGGAGCCGGGAAAATTCCTTATCTCATAGAGCAGGAAGTTTTAGGTTAATAATCGGGTTAGATTCTGCTGGTTTTAAGTTTTAAACAAAATTAGAGAGGATTTGCAGGAGTTTTATTAATCATTTTGACAGAAAAATTTGAAAAAATGACACGATAACAAATTTGGCCGTTCCGCGCGATCCAGCAGGCTGGAAACGATCGCCGTATATACTATAGGAGTGTCGGAAAGCGGCTTATTTGAAATATCATTTTTTTCAATCCTTATATCAAAAAGTTTAATTTATGAGCAGAAACATCTCCCTACTTTTGTATAACCCGAAACAAAACGCGCCCCGCCCGCCGCGGCGCCGGCAACCAGAACGACAACCTAAAACCCGAATCCGAAAACTATGCAACGACTGGCTTTCAAGATGAAGCTCAAACCCGGCTGCGAGGCGGAATACGAAAAACGCCACGCCCGGCTCTGGCCCGAAATGAAGCAGCTGCTCAAAGAGGGCGGCATCGGCAACTACTCGATTTTTTACGATCCCGGCACCCTCTCGCTGTTCGCCTATCAGGAGATCGGCGGCGAAGGCTCCTCGCAGGAGATGGGCGGCGACCCCGTCGTCCGCAAATGGTGGGATTACATGAGCGACATCATGGAGGTCAATCCCGACAACTCGCCCGTCTCCGTCCCCCTGCGGCAGGTTTTCTTCCTCGAATAACCGCCGCACCGACATCCGATACAGCTACGAAAAACCTATAAAAACTTAAAACTATGAGAACACGTTTCCTTCTGCTTTTATCCGCTCTTCCGCTGCTCCTGCTCTCGTCGTGCGACGAGAAGGACGGTCCCACGATCATCCCGCCCAAGGAGAAGCCCGCCTATTACGACGTGGCCATCCGCGCGACCGACCACCAAGCCTGCAAGGAGATCACCCCGCAGGCCGACGGCTCCTACTTCGTGGACTGGACCGATGGGTTCGACGCCTTCTTCTTCATGGACATCCAGCTCGACGAGGACGACAAGGCGGCCGGCGCGGAATTCAACCTTTACAACGTACTCGAATTCGAAGTCAAGGGCGCCACGGTGGTGGAAAACACCCCGCTGATTATCTTCCTCGGAAGCACGGCTTGGCCCAACTTCTGCTCCGACTGCAAAAATTTCATTCCCATATCGACCGATTGGGTGAAGGTGACCTGCAACTTCATGGAGGACGTACCCAACAAAGCCGCAGCCGCGCCGTGGACCTGGATGCGCGTGGGCGTCGGCGCCAATGCGCACACCCCGACCTTCTACATCCGCAACATCCGCCTGGTAAACCCCAATCACGGGAATAAATAACCCCGGCACGCCGCCGCGGAAACCTCCGTCCGACCGGCACGGAGGCTTCTGCGAATCCATGCAATCAACCCGACTAAATCCGACCGCCATGCGACAGTTGTTTAAAAATCTGCTGACAATCACCTTATCCGCCGCGCTCTGCTTCATCGCGGGATGCTCCGGCAACGACCGCCTCCCGCCGCTCGAACCCGAAGGGCCGGACCCCGAAAAACCCGCCGTGGAGGGCATTCCGCTGTCGATCCGCAACCGCGACTTCAACAACATCACCTTCACGCAGGAGGGCGACGAATGGATCATCCGCACC
>CAKVKI010000055.1 GCA_934754975.1 uncultured Alistipes sp.
CCGTGTAGAGAAATGCGAATGCGACGCACAGCGCGCCGACGGCGATCAGCCACCAGCCGCCGTAAAAAAGCAGGCCGCAGCCCGTGATGCAGGCGGCGGCGGTCGTCACGGCGATACCCCGCCGCATGGCGCGGGAGGTGATCCAGCCTTGTGCGCAGGCCCGCTCGGGTCCCAGCCGGTCTTTGCCGTCGGAGCCTTTGAGGTAATCCCAGAGGTCGTTGATGAGGTTGGCGTCGATCTGCATCAGGAAAGCGAACAGCAGGCACAGCACGGCGGGCAGCAGGTGAAAATCTCCGTCCGAAGCGGCTAAAGCGCAGCCCAGCATCACCGGCACGGCGGCTCCCGTCAGCGTCTTGGGCCGCGCCGCGAGCATCCATGCCCGAAATGAATTGGTGGCTGTTTGTGTTTTCATGTTTCCGGAGCGGACTATGCGCTGCGTGTGGTTTTATTGCGTGCTGTTTAGCCGGATAAGCGTTTCTGCGATCCCGAATTTGTGCAGGCCGGGTTTCCGCGCCGCCTGCGGTGACGGACGCTTCCGGCCGACAAAAACAGGGCCGGTAAAAATAGGGTCTGCAAAACAGTACCGGCAAAACGAGACCGGCAGTCGGCGCAGAAAATTCTTAACTGCTACCATACGATCGGCTCCTTGCCGATGCTGCGGAGGTATTCGTTGGCGCGCGAGAAGTGGCGGCAGCCGAAAAATCCGCGGTAGACCGAGAGCGGCGAAGGGTGTACGGCTTTGAGGATGAAATTCCGCTGCGGATCGGCCATGGCTCCTTTCTTTTGGGCGTAACTGCCCCAAAGCATGTAGACGATGCCCTGTTTGCGTTCGGAGATCGCGCGTACCACGGCGTCGGTGAAGGTCTCCCAGCCGCGGCCCGCATGCGACGCCGCTTCGTGTGCGCGGACGGTCAGCACGGCGTTCAGCAGCAATACCCCCTGCTCGGCCCAGCGGTCGAGGTTGCCCGTCGCGGGAGGGGGCGTCCCGGTGTCGTCGGCGACCTCCTTGAAGATATTCTGCAGCGAGGGCGGGAAAGGCACGCCGTCGCCTACCGAGAAACAGAGTCCGTTGGCCTGTCCGGGACCGTGGTAGGGGTCCTGGCCGATGATGACCACTTTCAGCTTGTCGAACGGGCATTTGTCGAAGGCGCGGAAGATGTTGCTGCCGCGCGGGAAGATGCGCTGCGAAGCGTATTCCTGCCTTACGAACTGCGTGAGGGCGGCGAAATAGGGTTTTTCGAATTCGGGAGCGAGCAGCTCTTTCCAGTCGGGGGCGATCTTTACATCCATGCTACAAGGTGGTTAAAGTGATGTAAATGTAGTAAAAAGTCGGTAAATTCCCGTCATTTTCACTTCCGATATAAAGAAATACTGCAGATATCCCTGCGATTCCGTGGGTGGAGTGGGAGCGGTCCGCATCGTTTGTACCAAAACGGCGTCCACTGAACTCAGGGTGGACGCCGTTTCTGCTTATGGTCGGTGCTGTCGCTTTGGAAAGCCGGGGGAAGGGGGCGCGGTCCGCCGGGGCGGTTGGCCTGGGTGGGGCTGCCTGGAAAACCTACTTTCCGGACTCCGGGGCTGTCGTGCCGGACGCTTTCGTAAGACGGAAGTCCACGGGCAGCGTATATTTCACGCGCACGATCTGTCCGCGCTGTTCGCCGGGTTTCCATCGGGGCGAGGAGGCGATGACGCGGCGGGCCTCCTCCCAGAGCGATGCGTCGGGCGATTGGAGTTTTTCGATGCTGCTTACCGAGCCGTCCTTCTCGATGACGAACGACAGTATGACGCGCCCTCCGATCCCCTTCTCGAAAGCTTCGGCCGGGTATTTCACGTTTTTCTGCACCCATGCCCGGAAGTTGTTGAGGTCGCCGTACGGGGCGGCGGGATCGTCGGTCGGGAAGAGGGGCATCGTTTCGGTGATAAGGAACGCCTCTTCCTCGGGGTTACTGCTTTTAATGGTGATGGCGCTTTCGGACGTTTGTTCGGCAATATCCGTCACCCCGTTGCTTTCGGACGTTGCCGATCCGATATCCTCCGCTCCTTTGAGTGTAATGACTACCACGCCGTTGCGGGCCTTTTCGCCGTACAATGCGGTGCCGGTCTTGTCCTTGAGGACGGTCAGGCTTTTGATTCGGTTAGGATCGAGGTTGCCGATCTCCTTCATTTCGATCCCGTCTACGATATAGAGCGGCTTACCCGTTGCGGCCGCTGTGTCGGGCGTGTCGGACTGCATGATGAATATAAACGCCTGTTGCTCCTTGTCGCCGACCTGAGCGATGTGCGGCTCGCAGCCTATGTAGCTGATTTCGAGGACCGAATTGGCCGGGACGCGCAGTTCGGCCAGGCCTGCGGAGTTGGTGACCGCACCTTTGGGCGAACCGCTGACTTTGACCAGCGCACCTGAGAGCGGGGCTTTGTCCTTGTAGGTGACGACGCTGACGCTCACCTGCTCCTGCTGTTGTTCCTGCCGCTCCTGCGGCGCGTCGGGCAGGTCGTCGGTGGGAGCAGCGGCGGCTTTGAGGTTCCGCGTCAGAGAGACGACGACCGGGGTTTCGCCTTTTGCGTCGATGATCCGGGCTTCGTAGTCGATATAGCTGATTTTGAGTTTACTGCCTTCGGGGACCGTTATCACGGCCCGGCCGTCTTTGCCGGTTACGGCACCTTTTTTGGTGCCGACCGCCTGTACGAGCGCTCCTTCGACGGGCTGCTTGTTTTCGTCCAGCACCGTGAGCGTTGCCTTGCAGGTTTTGTCCTGCTTCTGCGTCGCGTCGGCCGCGGCCTGTATGCCGGTCGGCTCTTCGGTCGTTCCGGTTGCGGGGGCGGCCGCCGGAGAGACGATCACCGCTGCGCGCGTGGTGAAGCTGAATGCGCACAACAATCCTATCACGGCGGGCAGCGTACCCGCCAGCCGCAGCAGGCTGTGCCTGCTCTTTGTCTGCATAGTCATCATTTTAAAGCGTTTTTTAGTTAAGGAGTTGCGCAGCCCGTTGGCTATTTCCGGACTATAACCGAAAAGCTGCTTGAAGATGGTTTGCATATAGTCGGCGCGGTCGTAACCGCTGTTCAGTACGTCGTTGTCGGCTTCGAACTCTTCGGCTTCGGTCAGCCGCCGGGCGGCGATCCACACGAAAGGGTTCCACCACAGAAGGGCCTTCATCAGTTCCATCAGGATACGCTCGACGGAGTGGCGGTGGGCGATGTGGCTCGATTCGTGGGCCAGGATGGCCGCCAGCTCCCCGGCAGGCGTTTTGTCCCAGATGTAAATGGTGCGCAAAAATGAGAACGAGGCGATTTCCTGCCGCGTGCGGACGAGCGTAAAGCCTTCTGTACGGGAGATTTCAGCTCCGCGGCGCAACCGGCGGATGCGGACGACCTGCCATACCATGACGCCGGCGATCAGCGCCGTTCCCAGCAGATAAAGCCCCAGGAAGAAGCTTTCGGGCGTTACGGCGAACCCGCCGCCTTCGTCGGGAAGCACTTCGCCCATCCAGTCGGGGAGGGCGGGAGCCGTGATTGCGGGCGTGGCTGTGATGACCCGGCCCGGCCATACGGGAATCCGCAGCAGCGGAATCAGCGCCGCGGCGAGGGGCGTCAGGAGCAGATAGAGTCGGCACCAGCGGAATTTTACCCGGCGTTCGAGCAGAATGGCGTAGGCCGCCAGCAGGACTCCGCTGCAGGCGAGTACTTCGAGCATATAGATGATGGCTGGTTTCATATTGACGAACTTGACAGGGCGTGGGACAGGGAGTGTTATTTTTTGGCGTTCCGCATGATTTCGAGGATTTCGTCCATCTCCTTGACGGAAATAGCTTCGTTCCGGGAGAAGAACGACACCATCTGGGCCAGCGAGCCGTCGAAGTAGGAGGTCAGCACCGACGACATGACTCCGCGGGCATACTGCTCGCGGCCGACGAGCGGGTAGTAGCGGTGGCTCTTGCCTTCGGGGGTGTGTCCCACGAAACCTTTGTTTTCCAGGATCTTGAGGAAGGTGGCGACGGTCGTGTACTTGGGCCGGGGCTCCTTGGTCTGGGCGATGATCTCATTGACCACCGCGTCACCCAGACGCCAGAGGATCTGCATGATCTCCTCTTCGCCGCGGGTGAGTTCCGTTAATTTTTTCTCCATGATTAAAAAGCGCTTTTTTAGGTTCCTGTGCAAGTTTACTACTAATTTTTTAGATTTGCAAGCTTTGCATCTAAAAAATTAGTAGATTGGGGCGAAAAAGTTTTTCACCTATATTTATCAGCAAGGAAAAGGGGTGTGTGAAGGAATGACGGGGCGATAAGCGGGTCAGAGCAGCTGCCGCTCCCGCTCGTTGTCCTTTTCGGGTTTCTCGTCCTCCTCCCAGTCGAACCAGGGGAATTCGTGCCGTCCGGCCAGCGAAAAGCGGATGTAGCTGATCGGAAGTCCCATTTCGAGGAAGCGTTTCTCGTAGGCCGTTTTGACCGAGAGTACCTCGTCGGCATAGCCCGAGCCGTAAATGTCGCCGTTCGAAACGTCGCAGGGAAGTCCGTAGCGCCGCACGACTTCGTTCGTGTAGCCGAACAGGTGCTTCGAGTCGGTTTTGAGGTTGATCCGGCCCTCGGGTTTCAGCAGGCGGGCATAGTATGCGAGGAACAGCGGCGAGGTGAGGCGTTTCTTGGCCCGGCGGCTTTTGAGCTGCGGATCGGGAAAGGTGATCCAGATTTCGTCCACTTCGTTTTCGGCGAACAGGCCGTTGATGAACTCGACGCGCGTGCGCAGGAAACCCGCATTCGTGATTTTCCGGTCGGTGACGCTCTTCGCGCCGCGCCACATGCGGGCGCCCTTGATGTCGATGCCGATGTAGTTGCGCGACGGGTCGTGTTCGGCCAGCGCCACGGTGTATTCGCCCTTGCCGCAGCCCAGTTCCAGCACGATCGGGTTGTCGTTGCGGAAAAAATCACTGCGCCAGCGCCCTTTGAGGGGGTGATCGCGGTGGAATACCTCGTCGAATTCGGGTTGTACGAAACAGTCGAAAGTCAGGTTCTCGCGGAACCTGCGGAGCTTATCCTTGCCCATTGTCTCTTATTGGCTTTTTACGATGTTGATACCTACCGCTTCGACGCCTTTCACGGGGCGGCAGGGGGTGATTGCTAAGTGATAGTCGCCCGTCCGGTCGAGAAGTACGCGGCGGCGGTAGGAGATGTCGGCTTCGCGTGAAATCGCGGCCGGAGTATGTGCCGGGGGAATGACCAGCACGAACGGCTCTTCGTGCCGGAGCGAATCCGGGGTGCATACCCGGATGCGGACGGTCAGCGTGTCTTCCGCAAACCGGTCGTCGCAGCGCAGGAACAGGTTGATGTCGCGGAGCGTCGTCGTGTCGCCGTTGGCGAGGGTGATGCGGGCCGGGTCGCTCCATGACGCCGAACTGACGTCCGTAGCTACGGCTCCGTGGGGCGAAACGCAGCTTGCGGCGAGAAATGCCGCGGCGGCGATTGCCATGCGGCATGCCGTACGCACCGGTCGTATCGTTCCCGGAACGGACAGGACGGACGCTGCGCGGAGCATTTTTGCCGATACGGAACCCGGGGGACGCATTGTCGCCCCGGTGAATTTTATGGCCGCAATATCCGCGGCGGAGCGTTTCCGTCCCTGAACCGGGACGGTCGCGCGGCTGTTTGCGCCGGGTTTTATCCGGGATGTATTTACTGCAGCCTGACTTTGTGTGCCGAGGTCTGTCCCATACGGGGCTACGGCTCCGCAGTGTGCCGCTATGTCACCTGCCGTCCGTTTCACCGTTATTCCTTTGCGCCGTTACTGCCGTTGTTATTGCCGCCGTTGTTTCCGTTTCCTCCGCTATTGCTGCTGCCTTCGCCGCGCGGACGGTCGTTGTTCGGACGGCGGCGGTTGCGGTTGTTGTTCCGGTTGCGGTTATTGCCTTCACGGCGTTCGCCGCCGTTGCTGTTCGCATTGCCGTTGCGGTTTTCACCGTTGTCCCCGTTGCCGGAGTTTCCTCCGCGCCCTTCGTTGCCGTTGTTGCCGTTGCGGTTTTCACTGCGGTTTTCGCCGTTGTTGCGGCGGTCCGGGTTTCCGTTGCGGCCCTCGCCGCTGCGGGGCCGGTCGCTGCGCCGCGGGCGGCGTTCCTGCTGGCCCTGCCGGGGTTGTTGGTTCGGCTGTTCCTGCTGGCCTGCGGCCTGCTGGCCGGATTCCTGCGAATCCTGTTCGTTCTGCCTGTCGCCTTTGCCGCGGCCCCGTTTGTTGCGGCGCTTGGCCTGGTCGAAGCGGGTGATGCTGTCCTCTTCCGAACGATAGGTCGGCTCTTCGACCGTCGGGCGGATGTCGTCGGCGAGCTGTAACCGGTCGACTTTCTTGCCGGCGCGGTTCTGCGAGACGATCTCCTTGACGCGCGCGATGGAGAGCGTGGTGACATTGACCATGGCGTCCTTGCTCGACGAGAAAGTCATCGTGCCGGCCAGGATGTCGTTCTTGACCAGGAAATACTCGCCGTCCATGGCCTGCAGCGGTTCGCGCAGGCGCGGGAACTCCTTGCGGGCATCGACGTAGGTGTCGTACTCGTACATCATGCAGCACTTGAGTTTCGAACACTGTCCGGCCAGTTTCTGGGGATTGAGCGAAATCTCCTGTACGCGGGCTGCTCCGGTCGTGACGCTCGAAAAACTCGACATCCACGATGCGCAGCACAGTTCGCGCCCGCAGGCGCCCAGCCCGCCGATGCGTCCGGCCTCCTGCCGCGCGCCGATCTGTTTCATCTCGATGCGGATGTGGAACCGTTCGGCGAAAACCTTGATCAGCTCGCGGAAGTCCACACGCTCGTCGGCGATATAGTAGAAGATAGCCTTGATTTTATCCCCCTGGTACTCCACGTCGCCGATCTTCATGTTCAGGCCCATGTCGGCCGCGATCTGGCGCGATGCGATCATCGTTTCATGTTCCATTTCGATGGCTTCCTGCCACTTCTCGATGTCGTAGGGCTTGGCTTTGCGGTATATTTTTTTGAATTCGCCGTTGAAGGGGTTGAATCCCGTGCGGCGCATCTGGCGCGCCACCAGGTCGCCCGTGAGCGAGATGATGCCGATGTCGTGGCCGGGCGAAGCTTCGACCGCCACGATGTCGCCCCGTTTGAGCGGCAGGTTGTTGACGTTCTGGTAGAAGGCACGGCGGGTATTCTTGAAACGCACTTCGACGATATCGGTCGGGAGGTTTTCGGGGTACTCTTCGAGCCATGCGGTTTCGTGAAGTTTGAAACAACCGTCGCAGAGTTTGGCTTCGCACTCCGAGCCGCAGTTGCAGAAAGAGCAGCCGCGGCCTACTTCGGGTTTGCAGTCTTTCGTATGTTGTTTTTCGGTATCCATGGAGGGTATAATTTGCGTAAAGATACGCAAAAATTCTTAATTTTTTAAAATT
Organism: uncultured Alistipes sp.; assembly: GCA_934754975.1. GTDB lineage: Bacteria > Bacteroidota > Bacteroidia > Bacteroidales > Rikenellaceae > Alistipes. Next base: position 7,387 of record CAKVKI010000055.1, read on the forward strand.
TAATTGCCGCTGATGTATAAGCGGCGTATGCTCCGCCGGATGCGGACGATCATCATCACGGCGGCGGCCGACAGACCGAACGAGAAGCCGAGGAAAAGCCCCGACGGACCCATGCCGAGCGTGAAGCCGAACAGGTAGCCTACGGGCAGGTTCAGCAGCCAGTAGGAGACCAGGGCGATCGGCATGATGATCTTCACGTCCTGAATGCCGCGCAGGATACCTACCGAGACGTTCTGAATGCCGTCCGAAAGCTGGTACAGCGCGGCGAAGACCAGCAGCTGCGAGGCGATGGCGATCACCTCGGCGTTGGTGGTGAAGAAGGTCGGAATGACGTTGCGCATGGTGATGAAGATCAGCGCGGCGAAGGCGTTCCACGCCAGTACCAGGTGATACGACGCCTTGGCCGCCAGCGACAGCTCGCCGATGTTGCGGGCGCCGTAGCAGTGCGACACGCGGATGGTGGTGGCCGCGCCGATCGACATGACGATCATAAAGGCGCAATTGCCGATGGTCACGGCGATCTGGTTGGCGCTCATGGTCTCCTTGTTGAACCAGCCCATCATAATGCCGGTGCCGACGAACGCCGAAGCTTCGAGGAACATCTGCATCGAGATCGGAAGCCCCATGTGCAGCAGCTTTTTGACGGTGCCCCACGAGTAGTTGCGGGGCGAGAATCCGTCGAGGTAGCCGCGGTACCGGTCGCGGCTGTAAAAATAGCCGATCATCAGGATCGGGGCGATGATGCGCGACAGCAGCGTACCCAGACCCGCGCCCTCGGCGCCCATCTCGGGGAGTCCGAAGCGTCCGTAGATGAAGACCGCGTTGAAGCCGATGTTGGCCAGGTTGGCGATGATCGTCACGACCATTTCGACCTTGGTGTTGCCCACGCCTTCGAGGAATTGCTTGAAGGCGAAGAAAAGCATTACGAACGGCATGCTGAAGACCAGCATCCGGTAGTAGGGAATGGCCATATCGACCACGTCGGCGGGTTGGCCGAGGTGGTACATGAGCGGGATGACCGTGTATTGCACGGCGGCCATCGCAAATCCCAGCAGCGTGTAGAACAGGATGCCGTTCTGCAGCAGTCCCGCCGATTTTTCGCGGTCGCCCTGGGCGTAGAGTTCGCCCACGAGGGGCGTCATGCCCAGCGCAATGCCGATGGCGGCGATGAAAAGGATGAAGAACACCGAGCCGCCGAACGATACGGCGGCCAGCGGCACGGGGTCGTCGCCGCCGTAGCGGCCGACCATCAGGTTGTCGGCGACCTGCGTGAGAATCTGCCCCAGCTGCGTCAGCACGACGGGCAGGGCCAGCTTCAGGTTGGACTTGTATTGATCTTTATAGGTCGAGAAACTGTACATTGCGTTCCGGATTTAGGATGCAAAGATAGCGATTTATGTCCGGATTGCAATCCATGCCCGATTCCGAAATGAAAAAACCGCCCGCAGGGGGGGCGGACCGGCCGGATCAGCAGGGGAGGTTGATGACGATGCAGCAGCCTTCGCGGTAGTCGGGGCATACATGGATTTCACCTCCGAGCCGGGTGACGATCTGGCGGCAGAGGTAGAGTCCGATGCCCGAACCCGGCTGGAAAGTATTCACTTTGGTGAAGCGTTCGAAGACCCATTCCCGTTTGTCGGGGGCGATGCCTATGCCGGTGTCGGCGATGCGGATGCAGAGTCGGCGCTTGCGTTCGTCCTTGCGGCAGGAGAGTGTGACGGAGCCTGCGGCGGTGAATTTGGCGGCGTTTTGCAGCAGGTTGTCGATGACGCGCGTCATGTAGAAGACGTTGGTCGAAATGATGCAGGGGCTGTCACCCCCCCCCTCGAAAATATACTTCACCTGCGGGTTATTCGACTGCTGCTTCTGGTATTCCAGCCGTTCGGCGCACAACAGGCAGATGTCGGTTTCGGTCTGCGGCAGGGGCGCTTCGGAACTGACCAGGCTCGATAATTCGAGCATGTTTTCCAGCAGGGTGGTCAGCGCGGTGGTGTTGGTCCATATCTGCTTGCGGAATTCGCGCCGGGTATCGGTGTCGTGGTACTCTTCGAGCAGCAGGTCCGAGAATCCGCTGATGGCGTTGAGCGGCGTGCGGATTTCGTGGCACATCGAGTTGATGAAGGCCGTTTTCATCTTCTCGCTCTCCATGGCGCGGCGGCTCTGGCGGGTGATCTCTTCGTTGGCGTCGAGCAGCTGGCGTCTGATCTGCTTCAGCCGCCGGACCATGAAGTATTGATAGACGCTCCATCCTGCGAGTAGCAACAACAGGCCGCCGCCGGCAAACAGGGCGATGAACTTGATGCGGTCGGACAGCCGGGATTTTTCGAGTTCCAGCTGGTCTACGTCGAACAGCGTCTGCATCTCGGCAAGGCTGCTTTGCGCTTCCTGCACACGTTTGATGTAGCGTTGCGAATTGGCTTCCCGTACGGCTTTGAGGGCGTTTTTATAATCGCCCATTTCTTCATACAGATAGGATTGGGTGGCATAGATAGGCGCGAAATCTACTTTTGCGTCTTGGCGTTTGTAGTGGGTTATGGTCGAGTCGATGTAAGCCACGGCACGCTTATTATCGCCCATATGTTGATAATAGCGGGCGCTGGTGCCGTAAATTTCGGCCAGGTCGCCTTTGGCGCGGGCCAGCTTCATGCATTTTTCATAATATTCGGTCGCCTGTTCTTTGGAGATCAGATCGCGCAGATAGACCATCTTCGAATAAGCGCGCATCATGTAGCCCGTCGTGTCGCGGTGGGGGCGTTCGAAGCGGTCGTCCATCGCCAGCCATTCGCGGTGCAGGTCGATGCACTTTTCGATCTGAGCGGCGGCCCGTTTGTCTTTGGTGAGCATGTAGAGATCGCTGAGTTCGTCGAGGCAGAGTTTCTCGAAATGGATACGTTCTTCCAACGGGTATTTTTCGAGTTTTTCCAGCGCCTGCTCCACATAGGGGATCGCCTTGTCGATGTTGCCGTAAGCCTCGGTGGCTAGCGACGAGTAGTCGATGGAAAGTCCCGTCAGGAATTCCCATTCGATACGCTCCTCGGGTGTGAGCCGATCGTGGTTGTTGGTTTTGAGGTTCTCCAGTTCGCGCTTTACCGTTTCGACCGAATTGTTGTCGTTCATCTGCTTCCAGATGTAGTAACCGTAAAGGGACGAACGGAACAGGGCATGGCGGGGCCCCGGAAGGATGCTGTCCGAGAGGGCGATGTACTGCTCCGCGCGCTGAGCGTCGCGGCCTGCGTATTTCCGGACCAGAAAATCCAGCGCATCTTTGCAACCGTATATGTCTCCGGCCTTGTGCGCTTCGGCGAGCGCCCCTTCCCAATAGGGCGCTGCCAGTTCGAGACTGTCGCCGCTCAGGTCGGCCAGTTGAACGTATATCCGCTCACGGGCGGCGGCATCGTGTGTTTTCGGTAAGAGCGTAAGCAGGCTGTCGGTGTGTGCCGGCTGGGCGTGCGCCGGCGTTAGGGCGCACAGAAACAAATACATAAGCCCGGACGCAAGGACTTTTATGAAAAACGGACGCATGTCGTTGTTATGAAGAAGTATAAATTGTGTACAAAAATAGCTAAAAAAATGGGCGAAATAGTAATTCCGGCATGAAAAATCAGGTCCGGGCATAAAAAAAAGGGTCCGGATTGATTTCCGGGCCCTTTCGGTAGACAGATTATGCGTTATGCCACACGTAACTTGACGCCGTGCGGCTTGCCCGATTCGACGACGACCGTGTCGCCTTCGTGGAGCTTGCCGTCGATAATCAGAGCCGAGAGCGGCTCTTCGACGTTGTCCATCAGCGTGCGTTTGAGCGAACGTACGCCGTAGCGCGATTCGTAGCCCATGGCTGCCAGGCGGCGTTTGGCTCCGTCGGTGATCTTGACCTTGTAACCCAGCCGGCGCGTGCGTTCGAAGAGTCCCTGCAGTTCCAGTTCGATGATCCGCTCCACGTCGGAGATTTCCAGCGTGCGGAACAGCACGATGTCGTCGATACGGTTGAGGAACTCCGGCGCGAAGGTCTGTTCGAGGGCCTTGCGGTATTCGCACCGGGGGGCGGTGGCCGCCGTGGCGCTCTTCGAGACGGTGCTGTAACCCACCTGCACCGATTTCTGAACTACGTTGCGCGACCCGACGTTCGAAGTCATGATGATGATCGTGTTGCGGAAGTCCACCTTGCGGCCCGAACCGTCGGTGAGGTGTCCCTCGTCGAAGATCTGCAGCATGGAGTTGAATACCTCGGGGTGCGCCTTCTCGATCTCGTCGAACAGCACTACGGAGTAGGGCTGGCGGCGGACCGCTTCGGTGAGCTGGCCGCCCTCGTCGTAACCGACGTATCCCGGAGGCGATCCGATCAGACGCGCGACGTTGTGCTTCTCGCCGTATTCGCTCATGTCGATACGGATCAGGCCCCGGTGTTCGTCGAACAGCCATTTGGAGACCTCTTTCGCCAGCAGGGTCTTGCCCACGCCCGTGGGACCCACGAAGAGGAAGACGCCGATCGGACGGTTTTCGTCCTTGAGTCCGGCACGCGAGCGGCGGATCGTGCGGGCGATCTTCTCCACGGCCTCCTGCTGTCCCACGACGCGCCGTGCGAGGTGGTCGTAGAGCATCTGCAGGCGCGTCATTTCGCCGCCCGACACCCGTTCGGCCGGGATGCCCGTAATCGAGGTGATGACCTGCTGGATGTGTTCCGCGGTGACGTCCACGGGATTGGTCTCCAGCGACCGCTGCCACTCCGCGCGGGTCTCGCCCAGTTTGGACCGGAGTGCGATCTCGCGCATCCGCGCCGAGGCGGCTTTTTCGTAGACCAGCGCTTCGACCGCTTCGCGGCGTTCGCGCTGCGCATCGGTGAGCGCCGTCTCCATTTCGCGCAGTTCGGCCGGTTCGCGCGCCGACTGCAGGTGCATGCGCGAGCCTGCTTCGTCCAGTACGTCGATCGCCTTGTCGGGCAGGAACCGGTCGGTGATGTAGCGGCCCGTAAGGGTCACACACGCCTGAAGGGCCTCCTC
>CAKVKI010000056.1 GCA_934754975.1 uncultured Alistipes sp.
GGCGTGGCCGACGACGTGCTGTGCCCCGGACGGGAGAAGACTTTCGAATTCCTCGAAGGCGTATTGACCGAAGTGATGGAGCTGTTCCCCTCGGAGTACATCCACATCGGCGGCGACGAGTGCCCGAAGGTGCGCTGGGAGAAGTGTCCGCGCTGTCAGGCGAAGATCCGCCAGCTCGGCCTGAAAAGCGACGGCGAACATACCGCCGAACATTACCTGCAGAGTTACGTGACCGACCGCATCGGCAAATTCCTTGCGCAGCACGGCCGCCGCATCATCGGCTGGGACGAGATACTGGAAGGCAAGGCGCCCTCCGACGCGGTCATCATGTCGTGGCGCGGCAGCGAGGGCGGAATCACCGCGGCCAAGCTGGGGCACGACGTTATCATGACGCCTAATTCGCACTTCTATTTCGACTACTACCAGTCGCTCGACACCGACGCCGAGCCGTTCGGAATCGGCGGTTACATACCGATGGAGCAGGTTTATTCGTACGATCCGGCCTTCCCGGAGCTGACGCCCGAACAGCAGAAACATATTCTCGGCGTGCAGGCCAACCTCTGGACCGAATACATCTTGACCGACAAACACCTCGAATACATGCTCCTGCCGCGTCTGGCCGCCCTGAGCGAGGTGCAGTGGTGTCGGCCCGAGGTGAAGGACTGGAACCGTTTTATCGGCAGTTTCAGGATGGACAAAATCTATTCGCAGATGGGATATGAGTTCGCCAAACATATCTTCGGGGTTACGGCTTCGTATGCGGTCGATCCGGAGAAGGGAGGCGTCGTGATGACCCTCACCACGCAGGGCGGCGCTCCGATTCATTACACGCTCGACGGCTCCGATCCTACGGCTTCGAGCCCGCTTTACAAGGCGCCGGTAACGATCGGCGAAAGCTGCACGTTCAAGGCCGCGGCCCTGCGCGAAGGCATGCAGACGCCGGTTTACTCGCGCAAATTCGATTTCAACAAGGCGACCGGACGGCGCATCGCGCTGAACGCCGCGCCGACGCTTAAATATACCTACGGCGGCGCTTCGCTGCTGGTGGACGGCTACCACGGCGGCCCTGTTTATTCGAACGGGGCGTGGATCGGGTTCCTGAACGAGCCGCTGGACGTTACGATCGACATGCAGGGGGCGAAGCCCTATTCGGCGGTGACCGTCGAATCGCTGGTCGAGAAGGGCGAGTGGGTTTTCCCGCCTTCGTCGGTGGGGGTATACCTCTCGGACGACGGCAAGGAGTTCACCGAAGCGGCGCTGATGCCCGTGCCGCAGCAGACGGCCGACAGCCCCGACGGCATCAAGCCCTTCAAGGTACTCTTCCCCGAGACTTCGGCCCGCTACCTGCGCGTTGTGGCCCGTACGGTCGATCCGATTCCGGCATGGCACGGCGCGGCCGGGCAGAAGGCGCATATGTTCGTGGATGAAATCGTCGTAGAGTAAAACCGGGAGTGGACGTGGAGAAAACCGCCGTGCGAATACAGGGTGCCGAATCCGTTGCGATGACAACGGCCGAATTCGGCCGCCTGTTCGCCACATGGCGCACGCGGTTCGAAGCGATCGCGTGCCGCTATGTGCGGAGCGCGGCGGTGGCCGAGGATCTCGTCTCGGACAGTTTCATGTCCTTCTGGGAGAACCGCGGACGGATTCCCGCCGATGCCAATCTGCAGGCTTACATCCTGATTATCGTGCGCAACAAATGTCTCGACTGGCTGCGCGCCCAGAGCCTGCATACGAAGATCGAACAGGAGGTTTATGAACTTCGCCGGCGGGTTATGGCGGCCGATATCCGTTCACTGCAGGCGTTCAATCCCGAGGAAATTTTCTCGGAAGAGGTGGCCGCGATCGTGCGGCAGTCGCTCGACCGCCTGCCCGAACTGACACGCGATGTTTTCATCGCCCGGCGGTTCGAAGAGATGAGTTACAAGGAGATCGCCGAAAAGTACGGCATCACCGTGCGGCGTGTCGAATTCGAGCTGGAAAAGGCTGTGAAGCAGCTTCGCGTGGCATTGAAGGATTATTTGCCCGTATTGCTTATGTTGTTGTCGGATACTGTTTTACGATCTTGAAATTGCGGGAGTAATTTATTAAAATATTTTTTTAAACAAATCTAAGTGCGTCGGATTGGGAATCGGGCGCACTTATTCGTTTTTATAGAAACAGACTCAGAGAAAGATGAATCCGGAACTTTTATATAAATATTTGGAAAATACGACGACCGATGCCGAGACGGAGCAGGTACTCGACTGGCTCGACGCCGATCCTGCGCACCTGCGCGAATTGGACGAGCTGGACAAAGTGATGGCCGCTTCGGTCATTTACGGTCCCGACGTGCTGTCGCCGGCGCCCGTGAAGAAGCCGGGACGCCGCGTTCCGCTGCGGCGCATCGTGCGTTATGCCGCGGAACTGGCCGCCGTGGTGGCCGTCGGTCTCGGCGTCGCCCGGATGCTTGCCGAAAACCGCATCGAAGAGTGGACGCGGCAGACGACGACGCTCGAAGTGCCTTCGGGGCAGTACCTGAGCATGAAACTGCAGGACGGCACGACGGTATGGCTCAATTCGGGGACCCGGCTGGAGTATCCGCTGGTGTTCGCCGGGGGTGAGCGGCGCGTGAAGGTCACGGGCGAGGCGATGTTCGACGTCGAGTACGATCCTGCACATCCGTTCGTGGTCGAGACGTTCGCCTGCGACGTCGAGGTGCTGGGAACCAAATTCGACGTGACGGCCGAAGAGAGCGAGGGATTTTTCTCGGCGGCCCTGCTGCGCGGAAGCGTGAAGGTGACCAACCGCCTGACGCCCGGCGAGCAGTTCGTCCTCAAGCCCAACGAAGAGGTGCGGCTGGCGGGGCGGCGGCTGAGCCTGAATGCGATCGGCAGCATGGACGACTATCTCTGGACCGAAGGCATGATCAGCATCAAGGGACTTTCGTTCGCAGAGCTGATGCGCAAATTCGAAAAGAGCTTCGGCGTGAAGATCCAGATCGACCGCAGCCGCATGCCGGTGGTCAATTACAACCACGGCAAGATCCGTATTTCGGACGGCGTCGATTCGGCGCTGCGCCTGCTGCAGATGGCCTCGGATTTCACCTATACGCGCAGTGAAGACAACGGAACGATCGTCATACGATAACCGATACCTGCATTATAAACCTGAAAACAAAATCTGAAAAACTGCCTATGAGAAGAACCGAACAATGATCCTTTCAGGTCGTCCGGGGAGATAAAAAAGCTTGCAGATGGTCGCAACATCCGCAAGCCGCGGTCGATCGTTAATCAGCTACCCAGCCTACTAACAACTAACCAATTGCAAAAGTATGAACAAAAAACGTATTCAGCAAATTAAATGCCTGTTTACACTCTTTTTTGTCGTGTGCGCATCGTTCTATGCCACACGGTCATACGCCCAGAATACCTCGGTGACGATCCGTCTGTCGGGCGTCAGCATGGAGCGTGTGATGAATGAAATCGAGAACCAAACCAATTATTTGTTCCTGTCGAACAAGGACGTGGACATCAACAGCGTCGTGAGCGTCGATGTCGAGGCGCGCCCGCTTTCGGAGGCGCTGGCCCAGATGGTGCAGGGAACCGACGTGGTCTACCGCTTCGACGGCAAATACATCCTGCTTTCGAAGGCCGACCGCAAGCCCGTGACCGTGAAGGGCGTCGTGACCGACGCCGACGGCGCGCCGGTGATCGGAGCTTCGGTGATCGTCAAAGGCACGACGGTCGGCGTTTCGACCAACACCGACGGTTCTTTTTCGCTGCAAGTTCCCCCCCCCTCGGAAAATGCGGTCCTGACCGTTACTTACCTGGGGTATGAGCCGGTCGATGTGACCGTCGGCAGCCGCACCGATTTCCGGATTACGCTCCGCGATTCGGCCGTGGCCGTGGAGAATGTCGTGGTGACGGCCCTCGGCATCAAACGCCAGGAGAAGGCCCTGAGCTACAACGTGCAGCAGGTCAAGTCCGAGGAGCTGACGACCGTCAAGGACGCCAACTTCATGAATTCGCTGGTCGGCAAGGTGGCCGGCGTGCAGATCAACAGCGGTGCGAGCGGTCCCGGCGCCAGTGCGCGCGTGGTGATGCGCGGCGAGAAGTCGATCGAGAAGGGCAACAACGTCCTCTATGTGATTGACGGTATTCCGATGTACAACCACAGCTTCGGCGGCGACGGCGGCACCTATGCCAAGCAGGCCGGTTCGGAGAGCGCCGCGGATATCAACCCCGAGGACATCGAGTCGATCAACATGCTGACCGGTCCTTCGGCTGCGGCCCTTTACGGCAGCGACGCCGCGAACGGCGTGGTGGTCATCAACACCAAGCGCGGCGTGAAAGACCGCACGGTAGTGACCGTCAGCAACAGCACGACCTTTTCGAAGGTCTACCAGCTGCCCGACATGCAAAACAGCTACGGCACCAGCTCGGGGCTGATGAACTGGGGCGGGAAGTATTCCAGCACGTTCGACGCCAGGAAGTTCTTCAACACGGGAACCAACATCATCAATTCGGTGTCGGTATCGACGGGCAACGAGAAGAACCAGACCTATATTTCGGCTTCGACGACCAATACGGCGGGCATTATTCCCGAAAACACGTACGACCGTTACAACTTCACGGCCCGCAATACCACCTCGTTCGCCAAGGACAAACTCGTGCTGGACCTGGGCGCCAGCTTTATCATCCAGCACGACGAAAATATGGTGACGCAGGGCAAGTATTACAATCCGCTGCCTGCGCTCTACCTTTTCCCGCGCAGCGACGATTTCGACGAAATCCGCCTTTTCGAACGCTGGGATCCCGTACGCGGCTATATGGTGCAGTACTGGCCTTACGGCGAGGGCGCGCATTCGCTGCAGAATCCCTATTGGATTCAGAACCGCATGAACCGCGAGACGAGCAAGCGCCGTTACATGCTCAACGCATCGCTGCGGTGGAACATCACCGACTGGATGAATGTTTCGGGCCGCGTGCGGGTCGATAATTCGGAATACCGCATCAAGCAGAAACTCTATGCTTCGACGCTGACCACGTTCTGCGGAACGAACGGCGGCTACGAGGACCAGACGCAGCACGACCGCAGTTTCTACGGCGACGTGATGCTCAACATCGACAAGACTTTCGGCGACGACTGGTCGCTCGTCGCCAACATCGGCGCTTCGATCAACGACCAGCGCTACGAGCAGGCCGGCGTGGCGGGCGACCTGCTGCTGACCAACCATTTCGCCATGAACAACCTCAATTACCAGGAGAAGTTCAAACCCCTGCAGGAGGGCTGGCACGACCAGACGCAGGCGATCTTCGCCTCGGTCGAAGTGGGATGGCGCTCGATGCTCTACCTGACCGTGACGGGCCGCAACGACTGGGCTTCGCAGCTGGCCTATTCCAAGAACTCGTCGTTCTTCTATCCCTCGGTGGGTCTCTCGGCCGTGGTTTCCAACATGGTGACCATGCCCGAATGGTTCACGTTCCTCAAGGTGCGCGGATCGTACTCGAAGGTGGCTTCGGCTTTCGCCCGCTACCTCTCCAATCCGGCTTACTCGTTCAACAACCAGACGCACAACTGGAGCAAACCTTCGACCTATCCGGCCTACAACCTCAAGCCCGAGGATACCAAATCGTGGGAAATCGGTCTGAACGCCCGTTTCCTCAACCACATCAATCTCGACGTGACCTACTACCGTTCGAACACCTACCACCAGACGATTTACGCGCCGCTGCCCTCTTCGTCGGGTTACAACGAGGTGGTCGTGCAGGCCGGCGACGTACAGAACCAGGGCGTCGAGCTGGCGCTGGGCTACAACAACAAGTGGAACGATTTCACCTGGAGCAGTTCGTACACCTTTACGCTCAACCGCAATAAAATCAAACGGCTGGCCGAAGGTGAAGTGAACCCCGTGACGGGCGAGACCATCACCGACAACGAGATTCAGAAAGACTGGCTCGGCGCGAGCAACGTCGCTCCGCAGGTTATCCTGCGTCCGGGCGGTTCGATGAGCGACATTTACGTCAATCACGAGCTTAAGCGCGACCTGAACGGCAATATTGAGGTCGATCCTTCGACGGGCAACCTCGCGATCGCCGAAACCGACTTCCGCAAGGTGGGCCAGCTCTCGCCCCGCTACACGATGGGCTGGAGCAACAGCTTCGGTTATAAGGGAATCGAACTCGGGGCGGTCCTTACGGCCCGAATCGGCGGCCTGACCTACTCGGCCACACAGGGCGTACTGGACTATTACGGCGCGTCGCAGACCACGGCCGATGCGCGCGACCGCGGCGGCATTCCGATCAACTACGGCACCATCGATCCCCAGAAGTACTATTCGGCGATTTCAACGGCCGAAGGCGGTTACGGAGCCTACTACCTCTACAGCGCAACCAACGTCCGGCTGCAGGAGCTGAGCCTGCAGTATACGCTGCCGGCCCAATGGTTCCGCCACAAAGCCAAACTGACGGTCGGATTCGTCGCCAAGAATCTCTGGATGATCTACTGCAAGGCGCCGTTCGATCCCGAAATTTCGGCTGCGACGGACAATGCCTACTACCAGGGCGTGGACTACTTCATGCAGCCGAGTACGCGGAATTTCGGCTTTAACGTGAAACTGCAATTCTAACCGAACCAAAACTATGAAAAATATCATTAAACTTACCTGTTTGTTATTGACGGTATGCGGTTTTGCGGGTTGTACGGGCAATTTCGACGAATACAATACCGATCCGTATGCCCTTTATAAGGGAGACCCCGCCGTGCTGATTCCCACCATGCTCGACGCGATGATGTACGTGCAGCAGAACGACTCGCAGATGGTCGATCAGATGGTCGGCTCGCTGGGCGGATATTTCACGCTGTCGAACCGCTGGGGCGGACAGAATTTCGATACGTTCAATGCGTCGGACGCCTGGAACGCCACGCCGTACAACACGATGTTCGAGGATATTTACGCCAACTTCTTCGATATCGAGAAATCGACCAGCAAGTCGGGACATTACTACGCGATGGCCCGCCTGGTGCGCGCCGCCGTGATGATGCGCGTCGCCGACTGCTACGGCCCGATTCCCTACGGCAAGGTTGCCGACGGCTCGTTCTATGTCGAGTACGACTCGGCGGAAGAGGTTTATAAAAACATCATCGAAGACCTTTCGGGCGCGGCGACCACGCTCTATGCCTATGCGCAGGAGTATCCGGCGTCGAAGCCCCTGGCCAGCAACGACCCGATTTTCGGCGGCGATTATACCGCCTGGGCGCGTTTGGCCAACTCGCTCTGCCTGCGTGCGGCGATCCGCTCGAACGACCGGGAGGCCGCCGAGAGCGCCTGCGGCCATGCCGCCGGCCTGATCGAGACCAACGCCCAGAACGCCATGATGAATCCCGGCGTACAGGGCAATCCCTATCAGCTGGCTTCGGCTTCGTGGGGCGACCTGCGGGTCAATGCTTCGATCGTCGATTACATGACCGGATACGACGACCCCCGCTGCGAAGCCTACTTCCAGAAATCGACCTTCGACAACAGCCGCTATATCGGCATGCGCGCCGGTACGGCCGGGTTCGAGAAGTCCGCGGTAAGCGGTTATTCGCTGCCCAACGTGCAGTCCGGCTCCTCGCTGCCGATTTTCGTGGCTGCCGAGACCAACTTCCTGCGCGCCGAGATGGCATTGAAGGAGTGGACCGTCGGCGGTACGGCGCAGTCCTACTACGAAGCCGGCGTGCGCCTGTCGATGGAGCAGAACGGCGTGGCGGGCGAGGATATCGACGCTTATCTGGCCGACGAAACGCTTACGCCCGCCGGACATCTGAACGATCCGCGCGGCGCGAAATACAATTACGACCGTCAGACGGACGTGAAGATCAAGTGGAACGATGCGGACGGCACGGAGAAGAATCTGGAACGTATCATCACCCAGAAATGGATCGCCAACTTCCCGATGGGTCTCGAAGCCTGGGCCGAATTCCGCCGCACGGGGTATCCCGAACTGGCGCCGGCCATCGACAACCTCAGCGGCGGCGTTATCTCCGACAACTTCCGCGGCCTGCGCCGGCTGCGCTATCCCTATACCGAGCGTAACCTCAACAAGAGCAATTACGACAAGGCGGTGGCATTGCTGGGCGGCACGGACAACGAGTCGGTCGACCTTTTCTGGACCAAGAAAAAATAATGTCGAAACCTAAACGAAAGCAAACATTATGAACATAAAGAAAAATATATGGGCATTGGCGGCGGCGCTGCTTTTCGCGACTGCGTTTACCAACTGCAGCGACTGGACGGAGGTCGAAGCCGAAAAGAAGGTCGATTACGGCAATACCGAGACTGCGCGCCCCGAATCCTATTACCAGGCTTTGCGCGAGTGGAAAAAGACGGATCATTCGATTTCGTTCGGGTGGTTCAGCGACTGGGGAGATCCTGCTGTTTCGACGGCCAATATGCTGGCGGGGCTTCCCGACAGTATGGACATGGTCTCGTTGTGGGGGGCGTGGTCGAATCTTCCGGAAGGAAAGAAGGCCGACCTGAAGTACGTGCAGGAGAAGAAAGGAACCAAGGTCGTATTCTGCAGTTTTACCGAGTATGTGGGCCAGGGCTTCACCCCTGAAGAGTACAATACTGACGAAGAGACCCGGAACGCCTTCTGGGGCTGGGTAGAAGTTCAGAAGTTGGATGAGGAGGGTAATCCGGTGTTCGACAAACAAGGCAATCCCGTCATGGTGCCTGAGGAGGGAGCCATGAAAGCATCGTTGAAAAAATATGCCCACGCTATTCTCGACACGATGTACAAATACAACTACGACGGATTCGATATCGACTTCGAGCCGAATTACGGCGGTGCAGGTCCTTTGTCCAGTTACAATGATCGTATGCACATCCTGATCGAAGAGTTGGGCAAATATATCGGCCCGATGTCGCCCAATCCTGAAAAGTTGTTGCTTGTAGACGGTGAACCGCAGACGCTGAATGCCGAATCGGGGCCTTATATCAGCTATTTCGTGATTCAGGCTTATGCGGGAACTTCGGGAAATCCGGCCAATTGGACGAATTCTTTTTCGAATCTGGATAGCCGTTTGCGGCTCGGAATCAATAAATTCGGTGAGTTGCTGGGTGAAGAGACGGTGACCAACCGGTATGTAATGACCGAGAACCTCGAACCGGCCCTCGAAGCCCTGCAGGGCGGATACCGGTTTTATGACCGTTCCAACGTCCTGATGGACTATCCGTCGCTGGTCGGGATGGCCCGCTGGCAGCCGCTCAACGGCTTCCGCAAAGGAGGGTTCGGCGCTTACCGCTTCAGCAATGAAGGAATAAACAAACCTTCTTACAAATGGATGCGCACCGGAATTCAGGCGCAGAATCCCGCAGTAAATTAGTCCGAACAACTAAAATGCAAGAAAGAAGATGAAAAACAGCATTAAAACAGCGGCTCTCGGTTTGGTCGCACTCGTTTCGGGATTCACCGCCTGCAACGATGCCGATTACGATACGCTCGGAATACACGCCTTTGTCAGCGAGAGCGCGGCGAATAAAAGTACGAAAGTGACCATTACCGAACTGGGCGCCGACGCTGAGATTACGGCCTGCCTGAGCGAGGCCGCATCGAAAGATGTAAAATTGAAATTCGTGGTCGATCCCGAGGTGCTGGACCAGTATAACAAGAAGCAGGCTTCGAGTTTTATGGTGCTTCCCGAGGATGTTTATGAATTCGATCCCGAAGTGATAATCAAAGCCGGCGATTACAGCGCTTCGACGACCAAAATCCATATCAAACCGCTGCCCAAGGAGTATGTCGGCGAGAGCTATGCCCTGCCGCTGCGCCTTGTCAGCGCCGACGGATCGGTTCCGGTGACTTCGGTAACCTCGTCCTATGTAATTACCACCGAAGCGATCGTAGTATCCTCGCTTCCGATGTTTGCCGGCGGTGCCGGTCTCGCAGCCGACGGCTTCCCCGTGACGCTTCCGCAGTTTACGGTTGAGGCCCGTTTCCAACTAAGTAATACGGCTAACCGCAACCGTGCTGTTTTTACGAACGGCGGTTCGGTGCTGCTGCGTTTCGAAGATCCGCAGAACGACACTTCGGACCACAAGGCACATTCGCTGGTGCAGTTCCAGGGCGATGGTTGGTACCTTAATCCGTCGCTTTCGTTTACACCGAACAAATGGCAGCATCTGGCGCTGACCTATGACGGAACCAAAGTGATCCTTTATGTCAACGGTACTTTTGCCGGGAGTAAAGAGGGTGTGTGCGATCCGAATTTCGGATCAGCCAACTGGTTCGGCGGCAATGCCGGCGGCGGGCACGGAACCGGCGATGAATGGTGGGATACGCCTGTCTTGTGCAACATATTGTGTGCCGAGATGCGTATCTGGTCAGTGTGCCGTACGGAAGCTCAGGTACAGAACAATATGACGACGACCAGTGCGAAATCGCAGGGGTTGGTTGCTTATTGGCGCATGAATGAGGGAGAAGGCAATACGTTCGAGGACTGTACGGGCAACGGACATACGCTGAAAACGTCCAAAACCCCGACGTGGGTTCCCGGCATTAAGTCTACCGATACGGAGACTGCATGGCCGGAGTGATTCGCTGTTATGGCGCAGGCGCGCCCGGTGCGTGCCTGCCGCCATATGATTATTGAAAATTACAGATTTAACATGATTACGATTATGATTGAAAAACTGAAATATTTATGTGCGGGGACGCTTGCGCTGGCTGCCGTGGTTTTCGTCGCGTGCGATGATGATGACGAGGGGCTGAACGGGTGGACCGACACCGCTTACGTATATGTCCGGGGAGAAACGCTCGGTAACGATATTACAAAACAGGCCGTTGTTGTCGAGACGGAGGGAATGGAAGATACTACGCCTTTCGTCTATACCTTCCGGGCGTGCATAAGTACGCCTGCCAAAGCCGATGCAACCGTATCGCTGACCGCAGCAGCTTCGGGCGGGATAGCGGATATGCTCGAAAATACGATGAGCCTGAATACGGAGACGCTGAAAATTCCTGCCGGACAGCTTGTGTCCGAGGAGGCAACGCTTACGATCGATCCGGCCTTCTTAGCCATTACCGACGAGCAGAAGACATACGATCCGGCGGTTTTTACGGTGACGATGAGCGATCTTAAGACAACCGGCAGCAATGTAAAACTCACGACCAAAACCAATAAGGTTACCGTTACGTACCAAAAGGTGGTTAAGCCTTATATAAATCTTGCGAGCGGAACTCCGAGCAACGCCGAGTATATGGACCGTACCAATTGGAGCGGTACGCTGGGCGAAGGTGTCGAAGGCTCGATTGATAAGATTTTCGACGGCAGTACGGGAACGGACATTGCTGCTAACAACGCACCGTGGGAATTCACGCTCGATCTGGGGGCCGAAACCACGATGCTGGGGGCGAATACAAGACACTGGGGAGTTGGTTATGCTCCTTCGTCAATAGAGGTTTTTACCTCGTCAGACAATATGACATGGAAGTCGCAGAGTACGCTCTCGGTGTCCGGTAGTATGCAAAACTGGCGGTTCATAAAGCCGGTTGCAGCACGATATCTGAAATACAGGGTGTTAGCTCCCAATAAACGAACCGATCTTACGGAATTTAATATTTATGTCGCCAAGGAGTAGGGTGTGATAGGAATTAGTGTATCAGGGAAAGTCGCCCGGTTTTAGGCCGGGCGACTTTTTTTATCAGGCTGTGTCGATTGCTACTTTAGTTTTGAACTGGCAGATGCAATTCGACCGTGATATAGTAATGGTGGTTTGTTATCCTATTTTTATAAATTAGCAATTTACTTTAATGGAAAATTCCTTGTATGTTAATGTTGATAACTTCGTTAACCGCTCCGGAATTATATTTTTTTGCACCTTGTATCTGAATTCTATATTTTCCGGGAATAAGGGAAAATATTTGTGATGTCGGATTCGGATTTTCTTCGTCGAATATAGGGAAAGGAACATATTCGGCTCCGTACCATATGTCTATAAACGGTTCAGATGTAATGCCGCCATATAAGTGTTCTGTTTCACTCCATACATCGAGCCATACACCTATAGGCATTGAAGCTGTTATTATTTCAATATTTCCTCTCTGAGTAATTTCCAATTCTATGAAAACATCATTTCCGCATCCTCGTAACCGATCTACATCCCGGAAATATTCCCTGCGAGTATCAATTGCCAGAATTTCGGTGAAATCGCCGTCATAGGGGCCGAGTTTTAGTACATCATCTCCCGCATTGGTTCCCTGCCGGGGATCTTCCAGATAGGCGCAGTTGACAATGGTGCATTCGTTTGAATAGGCTGGGCCGAACGGAGTCGATATAGATGCCCGGTATTTTGTGATACGCTGTTCGGGTATCGGCAGGCGAATGTGTTTTTCATCGGAGCCGAATGGTGTCCAAA
>CAKVKI010000057.1 GCA_934754975.1 uncultured Alistipes sp.
AGCGCGCCCTGAAAAAGTTCAAACGTAAATACGAGCGCACGGGCGTCCTGAAGGAACTCCGCCGCCGCCAGTACTTCACCAAGCCTTCGATCGCGAAGCGCGTGGCGATGCAGCACGCTATTTATGTAGAGAACATGTACCGCGACGAGGACTAGTCCTCCGGCGTTCTGCGCCATATATGCCCCGGCCTCTTCGGCCGGGGCTTTTTTTATAGCTCCCTGACAGCAGGGAAAGGAGACTGTAATTCTTTTGCCGGACTTGATGTATTGCGGACAGGAATCTGTCCGACCGGCATGAAAAAGGGTTTGCAGACCGATTCTGCAAACCCTTCCTGTAATGCGATACGCAGGACTACCAGTCCTTTATACCGTCGGAGTGCTGGCCGGAGCCCCAGCCGTCGTCGGTCAAAGATTTATCCAGACTGTTGAACATTGCCAGTGTTCCGGTAAAATTCTCCATATCCATTTTGATGCTGTATACATTTAGCAGCATTTCCAATGTCCGGCAGGGTTCCCCTTCCCGTCCGCCGTGTTGCGAAGCCATAATGTCGCAGGCGACGACGAATTTTCCGGCCGGTTCCATCAGGTCGTGCGTGATGGGGTACCATTTCGATCCGGCGAACATATCTTCGCCCCATGTCTCGGTGTCTTCTTGCGGATTGTAATTCGACGACCAATCGAAGAACATACAGCTCCATTTGCTTTTGTCGAGACCGGCGATCGGTTTCAGCCCGCCGGAATAGGTGGCGTCCCACGGACTTACCGGCTGCCAGCGCTGGTCGCTCCACGCGTAGTCGATCAGTCCGCCGACCTCGATGCCGTCGATCGCCTTGTCGAATCCGGCCGTGCATACGCCGTCGTCGACCAGCGAAAGCAGTTTGTCGGGCCCCAGCTTTTCGCGCAACACTTTGATGAATTTGGCGTACGATGCCGGGTCGGCCGCCGGCATTCCTTCGGCGCCGTACCCCGAATCTCCGTCCCAGAGGTTTACTCCGTCGAGTTTGTACGTCGTTACCACCGAAGCGATCTGGGTCGCCAGGTCGTTGCGCTGGGCGTCGTTGAGGTTGCAGAATCCGATGCCTTCGCCGCCGCCCTGTATGGCGATGCAGACTTTGGCCCCGATGGTTTTCAGCGGTACGATATATTTCGCACGGTTGAGAAGTACGTAATGCAGGTCGGGCGCGAGCTTCAGTACGGCCCGCTGCTGCCGGGCATTGTACGTCACCGTCGCCGTTTGCAGCATCACGGCGTCTACGGCATAGTAAGCGTCGCCTTGGAAAGTCTCCAGATCCGTTACTTCGACCTTCATGATGTTGGCGATGAGCGGCGATATGCCGGATGTGTTGCAATAGATGAATAATTGGCATATGTCGTCGCGTGTCCGGCGTTCGTCGCCGTGTTTCCACCAGTTGCAGATGTCGTTGAGTACGTCGATTTTGTAATACAGCGTCTCTGAGGTCTTCGTGACGATGCCGTTCTCGACCACTTCGGCGACTACGGGGCATATCCAACGGCCGAACTTGCGCAGTTTCATGGGTGATGCCGAAGGGCTGTCGCTCGGTTTTTCATACGCCAGGTCCACATTGTCGAAATTGAACTTGATGGAAATGCTCCCCGTCGAGGTTTTCCCCGCAGGTATGGTCACCTCCGCCGGTTCGGGCAATGTCGTGTATTTCGGCAGTACGGGGCGGTAACGCTGATAGGTTTTCCACATACCGTTGAGGAAATTATAGCTGTTAATCAGCCCCCGGTCGTCGTTGTAGTTGAGCGCCGCGATCGTATCCACCCGAAACCGGATCGTAATATCGTGGTCGGCGGCTTCGGTGAGCGAGAAGGCGAAGGCATCGGAGATTTCGTTGCCCGATTCCTTGCTGTTGTCGTACTGGAGTGCGAGACTTATTTCGCCCGGGGCGTTTTTTACGGTGCTTATCAACGCTCCTGCAGGGGTGTCCGAAGTCGCGGGAAGCTGTCCTTCGTCCTGGAGTACCGGATCGGCTTCGCAGGCCGCAAGGCCCGCCGCGGCCAGCAGGCCGATGGCTGCGGCGCGGAAGCTGTACGGGAATTTTGTGTATCGTTTCATCTTTTTCGGTTTTTCAGGTTATTGTTCGGCATTGAGCATCGGGATTTCGATCGTATTGTCCCATACCAGGTCGATATTCGATACGGCGTCGTTGCCGTGTCCGGTCTGGTCTTTGACGGTATTTCCCTGCCCTTCATTGAATTTCCAGTAGGCCTGAAGTCCTTCGGTCTGCGGATCGACGTCGTACATCGACTTCCAGATCTCGTCGGGCGTGCGTACTACGTTCCAGATGCGGACTTCCGAAATCATGCCCTGCAGCGGACGGGTCTCGTTGTAGGAATAACCGATGAAGAACTGGTAGGCGTTTTTATTGCCTACGGGGTCTTTGCCGCGCATGGCCAGGTCGATCGTCGGATTGCCGTAGCCGATTTTGCCTTCGCTCTGGAGTTTGCCGTTGACGTAGATGCGCCCCTCCTTGGTTGCGATATTCCAGGTGAAAGCGACGTGATACCACTCGCGGGTCTTGAGCCGTTTGCTGCGGTCGTCGCCGGGAATCTTGTTGCTGCCGCTGATTTCGACCTGCAGCTGTTCGCGCGTGAAGCTCGAATCGCCGATGCGGAGCATGCAGTGCTGCTCGACGCCCATGATCGAAGAGATGCCGGCCGTTTCCTGCGGAATGGGGTCGAAGCTGTCGAGGTAGATGATCGCTTCGTACGTCACGGCCTTCATGTCGTTGACCCATACACAGCCTTCGGCCGTGTCGAATCCGGGAACGGACATGTAATTGTCTTTGCCCAGGCTGGCGGCGACGGTGATGGCCGACGAGCGGCGTACTAGATAGTAGACCGTGCGCGAACCCTGCATGATACCGATGTTGGCCTCGGAGATCGTGATGGGCAGCAGGTAGGTCTCATCGACTTCGAGCTGGTCGAGGTCCGAGAAGTCCACGTGCATGACTTCCGACGAGGTGAGTCCGGCCGGAATGGCGAGCCGGGTCGTCGAGAGCGAATAATACGCTTTGTCGAGTACCGCATAATCGGTATTGTGGCGGGTGTTGTAAGAGGCGGCTTTCGACGCATCGACGGCCAGCGTTACGGCGATTTCGTTCGGTGCGGGATAGGCCAGTACGGCCGAAAGTTCCTGCGAACGGTGCCGTACCGTCTTGTTGAACGACATGGCCACGGCTTCGGTTTCGGCAGCGGCGTCGAGGTAGACCGAGTTGCCGAAAGGCGATTTTTCGGTATAGTCCTGATTGTCGCATCCCGCCAGCCCTGCGGCCAGTACGAGGGGAAGGACAAAAGTGAATAATTGCTTTTTCATGGCAGTCCGTTAATTTTTCGGCGATGCGTTCAGCAGCGCTATCACTCCGCCGATGTGTTTGTAGGTATAGGTCGGATCGTAGTAGTCGGAGCCGATGTCGTAGATGCCCAGCCCGGCGAGAGGCCCTTCGGAGAGTACGAGATGCGCGACTTCGGTCAGCGCGCCGACTTTGGCCTGATCGACCGAGAGGATCGTGGACGACGGGTCGGTCGAGAGGAACAGTTTCGAAGCGGGAAGTCCCCATACGTCCAGCGCTTCGCGGATCAGCAGCTGCATGTCGGATACGTTGTCGTAATCGGCGGTGCTGAGTACGAAGTAGTCGAATTTGCTGCGGTCGGCGTCTGCGAGGAAGGTCGGGTCGCCTTCGAAAAGCAAGGCTTTGCCACCGTTCGAAGCGGGGCCTGCCACGGCTGCGAGTTTATCGACGAGCAGGCGTGCGGCGGCCTGCTGCGCGGCGCTGCCGTCGCCCATAACGGGATTCCCGGCCAGCACGGCGCCGTCGAGTCCGTATTTGGCGATTTTTGCAAGTACGCCGTCGATGTAGCCGCCCAATGCCGCATTGTCGGCAAGTCGGTCTTTAAGCCGGTCGTAATCCACGTAATAGAGTACGCGGGTGCCTTTCTCCTGTACGCCGGGGATGTCTTCGACGTCATACGGGGTCATGTCGTCGGAGTTGCAGAACGCCGCGAAATCGAGGCTGTCGGGAAGCGACCGCAGGAAATCTTTCTCCGAAACGGATGCTTCGGGAGCGTTGTTCAGCCGGCCGTAAGTGCGGATATGGTCGCTCTGTTTGTATTTGCGCAGCGCTTCCATATAGGCGGCGTATTTTGCGGGGTCCTGATCTTTCGGACTGTCGATCTCCAGACCGACGGTCTCCTGCTCCGTCCAGTCCGAGCAGGCTGCGGCGAGAAATGCGCAGCAGGACAGGGCCAGGAAGAGCGATATGAATCGGTTTATTCGAATTTTCATGGCATATGTTATTTAGCGTGTCTTACATCCCACCACAAGGGGGTGGCTCCGTTGTCCGGGCCGCCCAGTTTGCCGATGGCTTCCTGCAGGTTGGCGTTGTTCAGGCTCTTCTCCTCGGCGGGATAGGCCAGCCGGCGGATCATGGTCTCCGAGTTGATGATGCCGCCGCTGTGGTTCTGACCTTCCGGAACGGGCATCAGGCGCGGATAACCCGTGCGCCGGAATTCGGCCCATGCTTCGGTAGCCATGGGGTAGATGGCGATCCACTTCTGGGTGATGATCCGTTCGAGGTTGCGCTCCTTCACGTCGGCGCCCGTGCCCTCTTCCCATGCGACGGTGATCGTGCTGCGGGCCGTGCTGTTGTTCTGGCCTTTGGGGTCCTTGTAATCTTCGGGTTTCTTCTGCGTGTCGGCGATGTATTCGTCTGCGCCCGTCACTCCGCGCTCCTCGAACGACAGGCGGATGGCCTTTGCATAGAGGTCGGCGGCGGTGCCGCCCATCGCCCAGCCGTTGAGCGCACCCTCCGCACGCAGGAGGGTCACTTCTGCGGCGTTCATCCAGAGATGCGGATCGGTGTCTTTGATGATCTGCATCGAGTAGAGTTTCTCGTCGGCGGTCTGATCGACCGTGTAGATGCCGATGCGCATCCCCGCATATACCTCTTTTTTGTCTTCGCCCGTTCCGGTGGTGACGGTCGTGAAGTATTTTGCACGGCGCGGGTCCTCGTAGCCGTTCATGTAGCAGACGATGTCCGCTCCGACGCGGTGGTCGCCCCACGAGTTGATGACCATCGAGGCGCGGTTCTGGGCTACGGTGAGCGATGCGCCGTCCTCGTTGGTCTCGATGACGCCTCCCGCAACGGCCTGCTCCGCGATCTGCTGTGCGAGCGTGGGATTCACGAACGAGATGCGGATCGCCATGCGCAGTCGCAGCGAGTTGAGGTATTTGAGCCACTTGTGCAGGTCGCCGCCGTATACGCCGTCGAAAAGTTTCAGCACTTCGGTACTCATGTTGATATTGGCCTGCAACTGCTCTTCGGCGCGGGTCAGGTCGGCGAAAAAGGCGTTGTATACCTCCTCCTGCGAGTCGTAAGCCACTTCGAGCGATTCATCCTTGTTGTTCTCGCTGACTACGCCCGTATAGGGGATCGGACCGTAGGTGTCCGTCACGCGGAGCATCGTCGCCACGCGGCAGATGCGGGCCAGGGCCTGCGCTACGGCGTTGTCCTTGCGCATGACGGCCCGGTAGTCGGGGTAGAAGTTCTTCATCACGGTGACGAACTGCGCCGAGTTCCAGTCTTCGGAGGGGTTGTAAACCGAGAATTTGTCGATGAAGTTGGTGACGGTCGTTTCGGCGTAACCGGCGTACGATCCTCCGCAGAGCAGCTCGGCGAACTGGTAGAGGTGTTCCTCGGTGGGGATGACGTAACTCTGCAGCGTCTTGATGCTCGATCCGACGTCGTAGAAGTCGCGGCCCAGCTGCTCTTTGGTGACCTCGTTGGGGTTGCGGTTGATCTGGTCGAAATCCCCGCAACCTCCGGCGCCGAGCATCGCTCCTGCGAGCAGCAGATACTGTATGAGGTTGATGATATGTTTCAT
Source organism: uncultured Alistipes sp. (assembly GCA_934754975.1). GTDB lineage: Bacteria > Bacteroidota > Bacteroidia > Bacteroidales > Rikenellaceae > Alistipes. The sequence goes on from CAKVKI010000057.1 coordinate 5,907, forward strand.
GGTGTTCTTCTTTTTAGAAAGTAAGTTTCACGTTGAAGCCGAGACTGCGCAGCGAGGGCATCATGAAGTAGTCTATGCCCTGGTAATAGTTGCCCGTCGTGGCGACGGCTTCGGGATCGAACGGCGCTTTGTTGTAGATCATCCAGAGGTTCGAGCCGACGAACGACACGTTGACCGCGCAGACGTTGCGGAACCATTTGCGCGGCAGCGTGTAGCCGACCGAGAGTTCCGCCAGCCGGACGTTGGTCGCCGAATAGGTGTAGTACTGCGGCAGGCCGTTCTGCGAGCTGACGGCCGAATACCACGTCTGCGGGTCGATGCGGCTGCGGCCGTTGATCGTCACGCCGCCTGCGTCGCGCGCTGCGGCCGAGGCTTCCGATACGCCGTAATAGTCCATCGCCGCCTGCGTCGCCGAGTAGACGATGCCGCCGATGCGGGCTTTTACGAGCGCCCTCAGCCGGATACCTTTCCATGTAAAGCCGTTGCTCCAGGCGAGGTTGTATTTCGGGAATACCGAGCCGAGCTTGATGTCGTCGGCGACGGTTACCGAAACCGGATTGCCGTCGTCGTCGAGCAGGACCTGCCCGTTCTTGTCGTAAGCCAGCTTCGAATGTGTGTAGAGGTCGCCCAGCGTACCGCCCGTCTTGAGAATGAACTTGGCTTTTCCCAAACCCTGTCCGGGGGTGGAGAGTTCCAGCCGGTTCTTGTCGATCGGTTTGCCCAGTTCGGGGTGTATGTAGTTGGAAACCAGCTCGACGATTTCATTCTTGTTCCACGAGAAGGTGAAATTCGAATCCCAGCCGAAGTCGCCCCATTTATGGTTGTAACCCAGCGCCAGCTCGACGCCGGTGTTGCGTACGTGGCCTGTCTGGAGATAAATCGTCGAGTAACCCGACGATACCGAGAGGTCGGGGTCGAAAGTCTGGTTCTTGGTGTCGGCGCGGTAGAACGAAGCGCTCAGCGAGAGACTGCGCCACAGGCTCATATCGACGCCGATTTCCCATGAATTGGTACGCTCGGGGTGTAATTTGCCGATCGGGAAGTGGGTCTTGGTGTTCCACAACTGCGTGGTTTCGTTCCACGAGAAGGTGGGCGAAGTCAGGTGGCGCGGGTAGGGCAGACCTACCGACGAGAACGACCCGCGGAGTTTCAGGTAGTCTATCTGCTCCGGCATGTCGAAGGTCACGTTGGGCAGCCACGACAGACCTGCGGAGGGGTAGAAGAAGGATATCTGAGAGGAATTGGCCAGTTGCGAAGCCCAGTCGTTACGTCCCGTGACGGTCAGGTAGAGCATGCGTTTCCAGCCTACCTCGACGCTGGCGAAGACCGATTCGGTCAGCTCCCGCCAGCCGTCACGCACGGCGCGGCCCTTGTTGCGGTCGATGTTCAGCACCGTGAAGAGGTTGGGGATGCCGTCGTCGCGCAGCGGGCCAATGTTCGACGTGCCGTCGACCTTGGTGTCGCTGACGCTGGCGCCGATGTTGGCCACCAGCGAAAAGTCCTCGCCGAAGTTTTTGTTGATGTTGACCAGGATATCGGCATAGGTCTGGTTGTCGGTGGTGCGGGTTTCGGTGTATTTTCCCTTGTTGCTCTCTTCGAGCAGGGTGGGATTCGACGAGGCGTAGAGTTTCTCGGTGAAGAGGTTGGCCGTGTTGTCAATGCGTACGCGTCCCGAAACGTTGAGCCAGTCGGTCAGTTTGTAGCTCAGTGCGGCCGAGAGCATGTAGCGTTTCTTGTCGTTCTCGCGCAGGTTGCGGTAGGCGATCCAATAGGGATTCTGCATGCGGAAGTCACCCTGTCCCTGCGGCCAGTACTGTTCGGAGATCTGGCGGGCCGGATTCCAGCGTTCGAAGTTTTTGATGAGCGAAAAGTCGTCGCCGCGCGGAAACAGATACGCTGAGACCAGCGGGTTGGAATAGGCGCCCTGATTGACCATATTGCGGTCGTTCTGCATGATGTAGCTGGCGTCGACGTCGAGCTTGAGCCGGTCGCCCAGAAAATACGACGTGTTGCGGAACGTGAAATTATAGCGGTTGTAGCGGTTGTTGGGAACAATGCCTTCGGAATTGACCGTACCTATTGAGAAGTGTACCTGGTTGCGTTCCGAGCCGCCCGACATGGTGACCGAATTGGAGTAGACGGCGCCCGTTTCGAAAAAATCGTTCGGCGTGTAGCCGCGTTGTGCGGCGGCGTTGAGCGCGGGTCCCCAGCTGAAGATCTTCGAGCCGCTGACCTTGCCCCGGCTGCCGGTTCCGTAGCGGTTCTGGAAACTGGGCATCGAGAACGGCTGGAGAAACTCGGTGTTGCTCGAAAAGGTGACGTCGAAGCGTCCCGCCTTACCGCGTTTGGTGGTGACGACGATCGCGCCGTTCGCGGCGTTCGAACCGTACAGCGCCGCAGCCGCCGCGCCCGTCAGTACGGAGATCGACTCGATGTCGTCGGGGTTGATGTCGGCGATGCCTTCGGTCGAACCCTGCGAACCGTTTTCGGTCGAGCCGCTGCTGCCGGTATTGTGCATTGGAATACCGTCGATTACGTAAAGTGCGTTGCTCGATGCGCTGATCGACTTGGCGCCGCGCATCACGACCTTGGCCGCGCCGCCGACTCCCGACGACGAGGTATTGATCTGCAGGCCGGCGACTTTGCCCGACAGCGAATTGATGAAGTTGGCGTCCTTGACGTCGGTAATGGCGTCCGATTTGACCTGCTGTACGTTGTACGAGAGGGCTTTCTGTTCGCGCTTGATGCCGAGAGCCGTCACGACGACCTGTTCCATCTGTACGACCGATTCACGGAGCGTAATCTCGAAGCGCGTACGGTTGCCGACGGGGACCGTGACAGGCTCGTAGCCGATGAAATTGACGGCCAGCGCCGGACCCCCCCCCTCGGTTTGTGGTACCTGCAGCCGGAACGATCCGTCGGTCGCCGTGCTGGTGCCGGTAGTCGTACCCTCTACCAGGACCGAAGCGCCGATGACCGGAATTCCGTGTTCATCGAGTACCACGCCCGTTACGGTGACGGGGTGCGCCTGCTGCGCGCTGCGGACCGAAAGCAGGATGTTCGGCGCGGCGATTTCATAGATTACGTCCGATCCTGCCGTCAGCTGGTCGAGGACCTTGTCCAGCGGCAGCGCTTTGGCGCGGATTGTCACGAGCCGTTCCACATCGACGTCGCGTTGTGATATGAATAGGTATTTCGTCTGTTTTTCGATTTCGTTCATGGCCCGTTCCATCCGCACGTTTTCCAGTTGCAATGTTACGCGGGGTGTCTGGGCTTGAGCCTGGGCGGAGACTGCGCTCAGGCCGAGTACGAACAAAAAAAGTAAACAGGCATTTAATTTGCTGAATAATTTTTTATTCATAACTTTGTGTATTAAGGTTATTAGGTGTAGCATTCGTATCTCCGGTAACCTTTCCCGCGGGTGTGTCAGCATCTGCGGGTTTTTTGTTCGGAAGACCGGAGTGAGGTTGGTTTACTGCGGTCTTATCTCATAGGCATAGCATTTTTTAGCGGTTATACTTCGGTTACAGAATGTAGATTACACTTTCGTCTTCGTTTTTCTCATAGGTGAAATCCACGGAACGCTGGACCATTCGCAGGGCGTGGTCTATGCCCGACGATACCCGCAGTTTACCCCAGTTGAAGTCGAGGGCGGGCAGTTCGCTGCGGTGTATTTCGATGCGTACGCCGAATGCCTTTTCGAAACGCTCCATCAACTCCGGGAACGTGCATCCCGTCAGGCTGACGATCCCTTCGGGCCAGCGGTATACGTCGTGGTTGGCGATTTGTTCGCGGCACAGGTGACCATCGACGAGCGTCGCCTTCTGGTCGGGTTCGAGTACCAGCGATTCGTTTGTCCGCCGGTCGTAGACCCGGACCGATCCGTGTATGAGCGCCGTAGAGAAACGGTCGTGCGCCTGATCGGCTTCGACGTTGAATTTGGTGCCCAGCACCTCGACGTTGCAGGCGTAGGTTTCGACCACGAACGGGTGCGCCGCATCGTGCTGCACCTCGAACAGCGCTTCGCCCTGCACCTTCACCCGGCGTTCGCGGCCTGCGAAAACCAGCGGATATTCGAAACGCGTTCCGGCATTGAGCCATACGTTCGTACCGTCTTCGAGCGTCATCGAGACGCGCTGCCCGGTCGGTACGACGAGCGTAGTCGTGCGCTGCGACCAGTCGTGGAGGAAGTGCGAAACGCTCAGGCGGTAACCGCCCACCAGAAGCAGCACGACGGCTGCGGCTCCTGCGGCGATCCGGGCGGCGATCCGCCATACGGATATGCGTCGGCGCACGGTCTCCTTTTCGCGTGCGGCCGTCAGCAGCACGGCGTTGTATAATTCGTGCGCCACTTCGAATTCACGGCGGTTGGCTTCGTCGGCTCCCAGCCATTCGTTCAGGGCGTCGGTTTCCTGATCGGAGCTTTCTCCGCGGAAGTACTTATAGATGATTTCCTTGTCCATACAGTATATTAACGCCTGAGCGCTTCCTGTACGGAATAAAAAAGCACCTTTTGGTTAAAAAAATAATTTTAGGAATATCGTAAAGAAAATTACGAATTTAACATCGTGTCGCAGAGAAGGATAACGGATACGAGCAGGTAATCTTTCAGGGCCAGGCGCAGGATGCGCGTCGCCTTGCGGATTTCGAAATCGACCTGATTCGTGGAGAGTCCGTACGTGGCGGCGATCTCCCTGTAAGTCATGTCGTGGTAACGGTGGTCGATGAAAATGCGGCGCATGGTGACGGGCATGGCTTCGAGCTGCGCCTGTACGATTGACTCCACTTCGGTCAGGAAGAGCGTTTTCGGGTCGCTGTGTTCCAGCGAGTGGAGCGTAGCCTGACGGATGTGGCTCCATTTGCGGGCCAGCGTATCGTGGACGCGTTGGTGCTGGGACTCGGAACGCAGCCAGCTGAGACATTTGTTTTTGACGATTGTAAGGATGTAGGCCGGAATATTCTCGTCGGTCACTTCGGCGCGCTTGCTCCAGAAGGTCAGAAAACTGTCGGTCACGAGGTCTTCCGCGACCATACGTTCCCGTACATAGCTGAATGCTATATCCACGAATGCCCGCTTGTATTGCAGGAACAACCGGTCGAAATCGGCTGCGGTTATGGTCGCGGATTCGGGCATGGCGTTCGTTTTATATCTATCAAAGATAACATAAAATTTTCGGAACTACCAAATTTATTGCCGCCGCCTCTCCCCGGAATTGCTTCCTGCTGTCGTTGCGTATCGGCTTCCCCGATCCTGTTACGTGGCGGTTGCTTGCGCTTGTCATCCTGTCGTTTTTTTACGGTAACTATATTTTTTAGTTTAAAAACTATCTAAAATAGTTGCATGTGAATTTTTTTTAGTTACCTTTGCTGTCGGACACCGGGACTTCTTCTTTTTCCCGGCCTGAAAAAACACCGATGCTATGGAAAAACTGACACGCAGGGAAGAAGAACTGATGCGCTGTTTTTGGGAACACGGCCCGCTGTTCGTGCGGGAACTGGTTGCGCTGGCCGCCGAGCCTAAACCCCATTTCAATACGCTTTCGACGATGGTCCGCGCCCTCGAAGCCAAAGGTTATGTCGATCACAAGACCTTCGGAAGCACCTATCAGTATTATCCCGTGGTGACCGAAGAAGAGTTTTCACGCCGGACGCTGGGCGGCGTCATCAGCAAATATTTCGAGAATTCCTATCTCGGGGCTGTTTCCGCACTGGTCGAGGAGGAGAAGATTTCGGTCGAGGATCTCCGGGAGCTGATCGACCGCATCGAAACTCAAAACCGTCGGTAGCCATGTATGCCCTGATGATTTACAGCCTGAAGGTCGGCGCCTGTCTGGCGGTGTTTTACCTCTTTTTCAAACTGCTGCTGAGCCGTGAGACCTTCCATCGCCTGAACCGTATCGTGGTTCTGGCGGCTATGGTGCTGTCGTTTTTACTGCCGTTCTGCGTCATTACGATTTACCGCGAACTGCCTGTCGTGCCGGAAGTTCCGGTGACGGAGCCGGTCTCTGGGACGCCTGCCGAACCGCAGCCCGGGCCGTTCCCGTGGGATAAGGCCGCGGCCATTGCTTTTCTGGCCGGAGTGGGGGCGACGCTGCTCTGGACGTTCGGATCGGTCTGCGGCGTGATCCGCATGATCCGCCGGGGCCGCCGCGAACGGATGGCCGACGGAACGGTGCTGGTGCGCACCGACCAGTCCGTGACGCCTTTCAGCTGGTACCGCTATATCGTGCTTTCGGAAAAGGACCTGGCCGAAAACGGCGATGCGATCGTCCTGCACGAAAAGGCCCATCTGCGGCTGCGTCATTCGATCGACCTGCTGGTGACCGACCTTGCGGGCTGTCTCCAATGGTTCAAC
>CAKVKI010000058.1 GCA_934754975.1 uncultured Alistipes sp.
ATGTTGATAAGACCCAGCGCGGCGTCCTGGATATAGTCCAGTCGCTGGAAGCTGAAGTCTGCATGGTTTATCAGCGAGTTCACGTCCTTGATCATCAGCTGCAAACGCGGGTAGATGTCGTTCGGGAAACGTTCGGAGCGGAGGATGCCCGACAGCACGCGCTGGCGGTCGAAAATATTCTCGCGCAGCGACATCGTACTCTCCTGCAGGGCGCTGATGCGGTGCAGGACGGCCTTGTCGATCGAGTCTTCGGAGTTGATGTCCTTCGAGAGTGCCGCGACCTGCTTGGCGATCAGCTCCACCAGGTCGGCATCGAAGTCGATGCGCACTTCGAGCAGCGAAATGAAGAGGTGATAACCCGTCGAATAGTTGCGGTAGTTCATCTGCAAACGCTTCTCCGTCTCGCGGAAAGTCCGGAATTCGGCGTTGCGCACCGAGACCAGCACACCCTCGTTCGAAATGATGAACGACACGGGTTCGACGATGAACGTATCGCCCGTGGGCACGAAGAAGTTGGAGTTGGAGATGATGGCATTCTCGTCCTCGGAGTATTTCGAGGTAGACTCGATCTCCTCGACCTGCTGCTTGGTCTGCAGGCTGATCTCCATAAAGTTCTCGACGGCCTTCTGCTCCTTGATCGTGGGCAGGAGCATGTCGATCCACAGAATGTCGTCGTAACCCAGCTCGTCGAAGAGCTTCGTGTCGGCATTGCGGATGATCTTGTTGTATTGTTTGAGGTAAATTGTAATCATAAGACGCTCTCCTTCTTAAAGTTTATAATCCTGTTCGGCAGAGAGGCGGACCGCCGTCCGCTAGGCTCTTCAGCCGGGATTGGCCCTCGGGGATACCTTGATGCCCGAGTCCCAGAATTTTTGCAGCGCCTTGTGCTTCTGATTGTCGAAAATATAGTCGATATTCTGCGTGAGGTAGCCGTACGCATCGTACGGTTTTTGGTCAAAACCGTGTTCGAGGACCGCCTCGTAAGTGTGTTCAATGCCGAAAGTCAGCGCATGCTGCAACCCTGCGGTCAGTTCGGGATCGACGCCCCTGCGGGCGATCCAGACGGCGAAGGCGAAAGGCAGGCGCGTGGCTTTTTTCCACGCGGCGGCCAGGTCGTACGAATAGGCGAAGCGGCCCTCGTAGTCGAAAACCTTGTCGCCGATCAGCAGGAAAGCATCGCCCGGCAGGGCATGGTCCAGCTGCGCGTAATCTTCGAGCGTATAGTATTCGGGTGCGACCTTCCAATGTTTCGCGAGCAGGTAGCCGGCCAGTTGCACCGAGGTCAGCGAATGAGCGTCGAGGAAGACCCGGCGCGCCGTTTCGATCGGCTCGTTGCTCAGCAGGACGACCGTCCGCACGGGACCGGCGGCGCCGATGCAGTATTCGGTAACGATCTCGGCGTCGGCGAGCGACGGCACGGCGGCGGCAGGCACCAAGGCGATGTCGGCTTTGTGTTCGGCGAAATTCTTTGCGCAGACGGCGGGGGGAGACAACAGCAGTTCGGCACGCAGGTTACCTTCGTGCCCGATACCATAGATGAACGGTATCGTATTGAGATACGACACAGCCGCTATACGTGGAACTATGACCATCATCCATAAGGTGTAAAACTGTTGGTTTTAATAATGCAAAGGTAATTAAAATTCGGGAGTTTTTCCATAAAGTTTAGAAAAAGTGTCCCGACCTCTTGACAAGGGGGTGTCCGCCGACGTATATTTGCATCACAATTCACACCGCACGGCACACAGTGCGCGGGTTATCAACATCGGGACAAAATTCTTTGTCAGTCCCTTACGAATTGTTATTACCGTTTTTCAACAATCTTTCAAACATTTATCAACAATGAATCGCACCCATCTCGAAGGTGCGGCGGAAGCGCTCGCGGCGCAGCAGGGATATGCCTTCCACACGGGACCCGAAGGCGACATGGCCCACACCGTGCGGAGTTATCCGGCGGCATGGCTCGCGCCCCTCGAACTGCACGCCGTCGAAGGACGCAGCCACGGCCGGGCGACGTACGACATGACGCTGCACCTGTTAAGCTCCGGCGCACGGCTCGCTCCGGCGGAGCGGCGCACCGTGCAGGCCCGCATGGAGGAGCAGACGCTCGAAATCTTCGCGGCGCTTTCGCTCGACGAACGGGTTCTCGCAGTCGAAAGGCTTTCGGTCCGTCCCCGCACCTTCGCACTCACGCCGCACGGCGAAATCTCGCAGACCGCCACCGCACGCATCGTAACCTTTTTCTGATTTCTTCCCTCTGACGCCTTTGCGGCAGCCGCAGCCCCGCCCGGGTTTCGGGCACAGCCCCCAAAGGATCGCCGCAAAGGGCGGCGGGACGCACCGCCGCCGCAACGACACTCCTCAAAACTCGATCCAATGACATTCACACAAATTCCGCAACAGTACGCTCCGCTCAGCGGAGAACTCCGCTACACGGTTACAGCCGCGGCGGCGGGGATGATCGACCTGCGCATCATCGACACCGGAAGCGCAAACCTGATCGGCGCCAGGCGTTCGGCAGGCAGCGCATCGGCTTCATTCGACATCGCCCCCTGCCTGCGCCGCGCCATACGTTTCTCGCCCACGACCGGAAGCACCGGATTTTACGTCACCGAAGGCCGCAGCATCGCGGCGGTCGTCGAAGCCGCGATAGCCCCGGCCGGAGAAACAATCCCGGCAGACGGCGACAACGCCGTCTCTCCGGAACGCACGTTCCTGGCCTGCCGGGACATCGCCGCCGCCCCAGCCCTGCTGACGGCCATGCCCCCGGACCGCCTGATCTCACCGGGCGAAAGCGACGAGCTGACGCTGCTCTGCGACGAAGCCTGCACCGTAACGGTCACGGCGCAGGCCGGGGAGAGCGCAACCGCCGAAAGTTACCGCACGAAAAGCGGCGGGATGCTCGTTTTCCGGCTCGACACCCGTGATTTTCCGGACGCCGAAACCCTGACAGTGGACGCCGGGAAGTGCGGCACGGTCTCCTACACGGTCGTCCCTGCCGTTTCCGGCGCCCGCAGGCTCGCCTGGCGCAGCAGTGCGGGCAGTATCGAGCATTACACCTTTCCGATTGAGAAATCGGCGACCGTAGAGACCGCAAAGAGCCGGGCATACGGGACCGACGGCCACCTGACCGCCGCGGCCCGCACCGAACGGCGGATGACACTCGTATCGGCTTACGAGACCCGGACCGTGATCGAAGCCCTCAGCGAAATCACGGCTTCGCCCGAAGTCTGGCTGGCGGACGGCGACGGATATACGCCGGTCGACGTAACGACCCCGGCCGCTGTCGTACACCGCCACGCCGCAGTGAGCTGTCTCGAAATCGAAATCCGTTCCAAACGCAAAATCCGCATGCCATGGAACTGAAAATCGACGCAAAGCCGTGCGACCTCGGAACGGAGCGGATCGCCGTGCCGGGGTACGACGCCGCGAAACTCTCCGGCGTCGAAGCCGCCCGCGAAGGCCGTTCACTGACGCTGACCATTCCCGCAACGCCCCGCAACGACGCCCTGGCCGGATTCGCCCGCGATCCGCATGCCGCCGAGCGGTTCAACGCAGCGCCGCACACGGCGGAACTCTCGGCCGAAGGTTCCGTCATGCTGGCGGGAAGGGTCCGGATGCTGAGCGCGTCGGACGAAGGATACCGGATCGAAATCCGCGAGGGCGGCGCGGGCTGGGCCAAAAACGCCGCGCGGCGGATGTTCAACACCCTCGGCGTCGATTACCGGACGGCCCTGGTTCCGCAGACGATCCTCGCAGGCTGGACGGACGATTCGCCCGTGAAGTTCTTTCCGATCCGCCGCGACGAATACCCGCAGCAGAACAGTTCGACGGACCTGCTTCCCGCCGAACGGCTCCTGACGGTAGACGATTACCACCCGTTCCTGCATGTGGCGACGCTCGTGGAGAGGATCTTCGCCGAAGCGGGCTACCGCATCGAAAGCAAATTCATGGAGTCGGAGTTGTTCCGGTCGCTCTACATGAGCGGCGCATACGCTTCGCGCGACACCGCCGCCCTGGCCGCCCGCATGGGCTTCTTCGCCCGCCGGCTGTCGCCCGCAACGGCGAAGGCCGATTACTCGGGCCGCGTATGGGCCAATCCGAACACCGCGCTGAATTCCGTGGGAAACCTCGTCGAGACCGCCACGCCCCAGACCCCCGACGCCGACGGAGAGCCGATTCCCGAACTGAGCAACAACGGCGGCTGTTTCGGCTTCGACCGGGGCAACATCCTCTTTACCCCCGCGACCGAGGTGAGCGCCGGATTCGAATATTACCTGAAGTACACCACAGACCATGTGATCCAGAGCCGCCAGCGGCTCAAAGGGTTCGATTCGGTCGACCTCGACACGGGCGCCGACATGCGTTTCACGCTGGCCAACCGCTACGAGGACCGGCGCAATGCGATCGCTCCGAACCACGGTTACCTGGCGATCGTCTTCGACCACACCGCAGGACAGCAGTACCGCCTGATTTGCACAAAGGACGGAGCGTCGGATACGCTCTGGGCGGAGTTTTCAGCCCGCACGGCGCAGGTCGTCACGCCGGGGTCGGGAAGCGTGGCGAATCCCGTGCTGCAGATCCGCAGCGGCGCCCGCTGGGTGCAATATGCCGGCGACTGGGCGCTGTACGACGGGTATATCACCGAACGGGGACAGACGACCGTCGAGCTGCGGGTGCGCACCGCCGCCGAGCGGCTTTCGCCCTCGTCGCCCAAATACTTCAACCGGATCTACTTCTACGGCGCCGAAGAGGGCATGTCGCTCACCCTGCACAAAGTCTGTTCGCTGCAGCCGCGCTTCTCGTCGGCTCCCGGATACGGATCGGCGATAACGTTCGCCGACGTGGCCCGGCACCGGATCCGGCAATCGGAGCTGCTCGAAGCGGTGCAACACCTCTTCAACCTGCGCTTCCACACCGAGCAGGCGACTGGGACCGTCCGGATAGAACCGGCGGACGACTTCTTCGCGGCAGGCCCCGCAGCCGACTGGCGGGCGAAAACCGACTTCTCACAGCCCGTCGTGCTGGCGGACATCGCCCCCGAAGTCCACGAACGCCGCACCTGGGGATATTTGGCGGGCGACGGAGCCGTGACGCGTTTCGACGCCGAAGCCGGAAGCCCCTTCGGCCAATGGAGCGTCACGACAGACTCCTATGCGGCCAAGGAGGGTGAAAAGGAGCTTCGCAATCCGTTGTTCCGCCCCACGCTCAGTACGGCGGGAGAATATGCCAACGCCCCTTCGGCGCAGATCATGCAGGTCGGAGACCGCGACGACGCGCAGGAAGACGGCACCAACTTCACGCCGCGCATCGTGCGCTTCGCGGGCATGCACCCCCTGCCCGGCGGCGAGCGGTGGGGATTTCCGTCGGGACAGGCGGAATATCCCCTCGCGGCGTTCCACTTTGCCGGGGACGGTGCGGCGGCGGGATTCACGCTCTGCTTCGAGGACCGCGACGGGGTGCGGGGCCTGCACCGCTATTATGACCGGCAGACAGCCCAAGAGTCCGCAGGCCGGCGCATCACCCTCTCGCTGCAGCTCGCGCCCCACGAATTCGAAAGCCTTTTCACACCCGGAACGGGAGCGCCCGACCTGCGTTCGACGTTCCTGCTCGACACGGGGGAAGGGACGGTCCGCGCAACCCTCCATGCCGTCGGCGATTACGATCCGGAAGCAGTTTCCGTCCGCTGCACCTTCACCCAACTCCCCGACGCATGATGACCCGGCATGAAAAACAACTGGCCGCGACCCTGCTGCGGGAACTCGGCAATCTGAGGGGCCAGCGGGCCGTCGAACGGCTGTTCGAGCTGGGACTGGTCGATCTGCGGGCCTGCGAACAGCGGGCCATCCGCCGCGAAATCGAACGGCTGGCCGCAGAGGGCGTACCGCGGTGCGAAGCCATGCACGCCACGGCCGAGTTGTTCTGCTGTTCCTACGAAAAAATCCGCAACTACTATTACAACTCGTACAAATCCTGAAACATGAAATCGGAAATTCAAATCGACAACAACGCCGGCGTCTGCCGCATCGACATCGAAGGCACGATCGGCGTGCCCGAAGAGTGGCAGTTCGAAGAGCCCGAAGCGCGCGTGGCCACTTACGAAAAATTCCGCGGCGCCGTACGCCGCATCGCCGAAATCGACGCGCCCGAAGTCGTGGTCAACATCCGCTCGACGGGCGGCGACGTGAACGACGCGCTGCTGATCCACGATGCGCTCACGGCGCTCGGCGCACACATCACGACCCGTTGTTACGGGTACACCGCTTCGGCGGCGACGATCATCGCGCAGGCCGCTTCGCCCGGCTGCCGCGAAATATCGGCCAACGCCCTCTACCTGATCCATACGGCCGTCTGCGCGACCGAGGGAAACGCCGCGGAGCTGACCGGAAAACTCGACCTCCTGCGCCAGACCGACACGCGCATCGCCGCGGTCTATGCCGCCCGTTCGGGACGTCCGGCGGCCGAATTCGAGATCCTGATGGCCGAGAACAGCGGCAACGGCCGCTGGCTGTCGCCCGAAGAGACCGTCGCGGCCGGTCTGGCCGACGTCGTAACCGATGCGGCGGGGCATCGCGCGCCCTCGCTGACGCAGAATATCGCCCGGGGCTGGGAACGCCTGCTCGCCCGCATCGGTCTCAGCTCCGCAGAGAGCCTGCCCGCAGACCGCAACGTCCTCCACACCGGAAGCGAGGAGCAGGAGATGCTCCGCCGCTCGGCCGCGGCAGTACAGCAGGCCCAGCAGCGTGTCGCTCCCACGCAAACCAAACCCCGCGAGGACCCCTCTTACGGGAACCTCGCGCAGACGGCCAACCAGCGCGCCTACTCCGAAGACGCAAAGCGTTTACACAACATTTAACCCAGGAAGAGTCCCACCGAAGAAAAGGCTCTCCGATCATTCAAACAACCCCAAAATCATTTCAACCATGAGTTTCTTAGAAAGCGCCAAACAGTACACCGGCTCCGACCTCGAAAACATCTTTTTCCGTCCCATCCTGAGCGGCCCTTCGGCCGGCGAGCTGGGCGTAAGAGTCCTCTACAACATGCCCGTCCCGACGACCATCCAGCTCTGGGAAGGACAGCGCAACGTCCTCCAGAAATACACTGCCGCAGGGTGGTCCGGGGGCAGCGCCGCCAACAAACTGCAGAAAACCATCGCCCTGAGCCGCGTGAAGGCCGAGCTGGGATTCTCGGCCGCCGACTACTTCTCGCTGGTATACGAGAAAATCGCGGCCCGCGCCGACGTCAATATGGACGACCTGACGGGCAGCGAGCTGGAACTGGCCGAAACCTCGCTCTTCAAGCAGGCCATCGCCGAGGGAATCCGCGCCACGATGTGGGTCGGCGACACGACGGCCGCTTCGGGTTTCAACACCTTCGACGGCTTCCTCAAAAGCGTCAAGGCCGGCGCCGAGCAGGAGCGGTTCCACAATTCGATCTACGAAGCCGCCGACTTCACCAATCCCCAAAAGATCGTCGCGATCCTCGACGACCTCTGGCAGAACGCCGACGAACGTATCAAGGACCGCAAGGCCGAAGGCCAGCTCGCCTTCTTCGTCACCTCGGATCTCTACTACGCCTACGAAAAGTACCTCGACAGCAAGGGCGCCGACGCGGCCTACGCCGAAAGCACCAACGGCCGTCAGGGGCTGGCCTACCACGGCATTCCGCTCGTCGACGTCCGTCTGGGGGCCTATTTGGCCGACACCTCGCTCCACAAGTCGTTCTGCCTGCTGACCGACCGCCGCAACCTCGTACTGGCCGTCAATACGGCCGATTTTCCGGGCAACGAAGTGCGCATGTGGTACAATCCCGACCTGATGGAGAACCGACAGCGCGCCGTCTTCATGGCCGGCTGCGACGTGATCGACGAGACGATGCTCTCTTACGCATTCCGGGTATAGCGATGACAGCGTCCACACCCCGCAAACCCGCCGGCGGCATCACGGCCGCCGCGATCACCCCCGCAGGAAATCTCCTGCGGGCGGCGCTGGGGGCCGACGGGCGCGCCGAAGCGGTGTTCCGCGACGGGACGCTGCTCACCCAACTGCCGCTCGCCGAACAACGCTCCTCCTACTCGGAGCTGAGCGACACCCAAGCCGGACCGCAGCGTGTGCGCCATACGCTGACGCTCGTCATCGGCCGCGAAACAGCCCGTACGCTTCTCACCCCCTCATTCCGCCGCACGGCCGCAACCGACGGACTGATCGCGACCGTCACGGCCGCATCGGGCGAGCGGCTGCTGATCGGCTGGTCGGCCCGGCTGGGCATGGAACAACCGCTGCGGCTCGGCTCGGTGAGCAACGAATCGGGCATAAAGCCCCTCGACGGCACGCCGGTCGTCCTGACCTTCACCTGCGAAGACGCCGACCCGGCCCCGGAACTCAAACAACAGGAACCATGAGTAAAAAACAGAAAATCAAACCGGCCGTCGCGGTGGCCAACCGCGCGGCCGACCCTTATGTCGCGCTCGGCGCGGGACGTGTCGAAAGCGACAAATTCTGGCGCTGGGGCGACGACAACCTGTTTCCCAATGCGCTGGCGCTGATGGCCCGCCGTTCGGTGACCCACCGCCGCATCATCAACGACAAGGCCGACTATATTTCGGGCAAGGGTTTTACGTGCGACGAAGCGCAGCAACCCCTGCTGGCGGCTTTCCTGCGCCATGTAAACGGCGACGGCGAGAGCCTGCGGCAGGTACTCAACAAACTGGCGTTCGACAAGGCGCTCTTCGGCAACGCCTTCCTCGAAGCGGTGACCGACCCCGGACATACGTTCCTCGCACTGCACCACCAGGACGCTTCGCGCTGCCGCCTGGCCCGCGATTCGGCCCACGTCCTGCTCCACCACGACTGGGCGGCGTTCAAGACAGCCGAAGCGCGGACACTCCCCCTTTACCCGGCGTTCGAACGGCAGGCCGACGGCACGCTGCGCGCCATAATCCATTACAAGGACTACGAACCGACGTTCGAGCATTACGGCGTGCCGCCCTACATCGCGGGGTTCAACGTCTCGGCCATCGCCTACAAGACCGATAAATGGAACATCTCGCGGCTCGACAATTCGTTCCAGCTCTCGGGCGTGATGATGCTCGACAGCACGGTAGACAGCGAAGCCGAAGCCGAACGCATCGTGCGGCTCGCCGAGCAGAAATTCGCGGGCAGTCCCGGACAGGTGATGTTCGTCATCCGCGACGGCGGCGAGCAGAACGACAATTCGCGCTTCATTCCGATCGCATCGCAGAACGAGGGCGACTGGCAGGCGCTGCACCAGCAGGCCGTGTCGGATATCGTCGTGGCACACTCGTGGTTCCGGACGCTGAGCGGACTGGACTATGCTTCGGGATTCAGCGCCGAACGCATCCTGCACGAATACGAGGTGGCCCTCAACACGGTCATCCTCGGCGAGCAGGCCGAACTGACCGAGCCGATCCGCCAGATCATAACGGCCGTACTCGGTCCGGACACCTCGTCGCTGCAGATCGTAAACCGCCCGCCGACACGCTCCAAGCCGATCTACATGAAGGTCTGGGAGGCCCGCAAGGCCGACGGACTGGATTACGACCCGGACGACGAGCGCCAGCAGTCATTCCTGTCGGAGATCACGAAGTATAATATCAGGAGCATAGATTGATTTCGGACAGTTATCACGCTTTCCGTCGCTGTTGTCGCGGCATACTGCCGCGTTTACAAGTCTGACCCGCCCCTAAATCCCCGCCTCGGCGGGGACTTGTTGCACGCGACGTAAGATGACGCAAAGGTTGTCCTGTTTTTCCCGCTCCGGCACGCTGTCATCGCGGCATACTGCTGCGTTTACAAGTCTGACCCACCCCTGAATCCCCGCCTCGGCGGGGACTTGCCGCACGCAACCAAGACGACGCAAAGGTTATCTTGTTTTTCCCGTTCCGGCACGCTGTTGCCGCGTTGGCAACTCTGACACCCCCGCGGGAACTTCTGCGCCGCTTTCAGCGACATTCGAAAATTCATCCCAATTACAACAACCATGAACACACTTATCACCCCCGCACAGGTCGTCGCGCTGGCCTTTGCCGACGGGGAGTATCTCGCGCCGGAGAGCGTCACGCAGAGCGACATCGCCGCGGCCGAACAACGCTATGTCGTCCCGGTCATCGGGCGGCGGCTGTATGAGAAGCTTCTCGCAGGCTCGCATGCCGGCTTCACGACCGAATACCTGACCGCTCCGGCCGCGCTTTTCACGCGCATCGCCCTCCAGCCGCGGCTCGACGTCCGCACCGGGCCGTGCGGCACCGTCGCGCCCAAATCCGCCGCTTACCAGCCCGCCGGCACGCAGGCTCTGCGCGAACTGCAGCGGAGCCTGCGCCGCCAGGCCCGGACGCTGCTGCGCCGCGCCGCCGCACACCTCGAAGCGCATGCCGCCGAATTTCCGGAATACGACCCGCACGAGAACATCCTCAACCGCTGCACGACCGATGGAAACTTTGTACAGACTCGTTAGCGGCGCGGCGGCGGGGATCGCCGCCCTGTTCGCCCCGATCGGGCCGCTCGTGGCCTGCGCCGTGGTCTTCATCGGCATCGACTTCCTGTCGGGCGTCGCGGCCAGCCGCGCCGCGGCCCGCCGCGAAGGCCGTGCATGGTACTTCGAGAGCCGCGAAGCATGGCGCACGATCCTCAAGCTGGGCCTCACCATTACGGCGATCGCCATGGCGTGGCTGATCGACAGCTGCATACTCGGTTTTATGAATCTGAACGTCGCACGGCTCTTTACGGGCTTTACGTGCGGGGTGGAGCTGTGGTCGTTCCTCGAAAACGCGTCGCAGCTCTCCGACGCCCCGTTGTTCCGCTGGCTGCGCCGCTACGTCCGCCGCCGCATCCGGAAGGAGGCGGGCGATGAGTAGGGGGCTGAGCAACCGCAATCCCGGCAATATCCGGCAGTCGGCGGTCCGCTACAAAGGCGAGGTGCGGCCCTCGCGCGACCCGGCGTTCAAGCAGTTCGAATCCATGCCGTGGGGGTACCGGGCGATCTTCGTCCTCCTGGACACCTACCGCATCCGCCACGGACTGAGGACCATCCGGGGCATGATCTCGCGCTGGGCCCCGCCTTCGGAGAACCATACGGAAGTCTACATCCGCGCAGTCTCCGACGCCGTGGGCATTGCCGACGACCGTCCGGTCGACACCCGCGACCGGACGACGATGCTCCGCATGGCGGCGGCCATTTCGCGGGTGGAAAACGGCACGGAGGCCGATATGGACGACGTGGAACGGGGCTGGGAGCTATTTCGCCAATAGCGGCGGAGAGTCCCGCCCGGACCGGCGCGGCCAAGCAGGACAGGAGAAAACAAGGCCGGCTGACCGCAATCCCGAATTGCAGGCGGAAAATGCAGACGGGACCGCCAGACTTCGCCGCCGGCCGGCGCGCCCGGATCACCGGCCCGACAGACAGCGGCACCGCACCCGAATCACGGCCTTGACAAACTGCAATGCCGCCGCGCCTGAATCACCGTTTCGACAGACAACAGTCCGTGCCTGAACCACCGTCCCGGCAAACAGCGGCGCCGCGACGCCCGAATCAGCATCCCGAGGGACAGCAACGCCGCCGCACCCGAATCACCGTCCGGAGCGCGCCGCCCATCCGGCGGCTACATGAAACTCCTGCCGGAACAATGCATGAAACGGCCCGATTTTGCTATATTTGCAGGTATGAAATCCGAATTCCTGCTTGCCAAACTCGATCGCATGCCGATGCTGAAAGCCGTTGTGCCGTTTGCGGCCGGGATTCTCGCCGCCGACCGGTTCGCACTGCCCCTGTGGTTTCTCGCAGGGGCATTTTTGCTGTCCGGAATCCTGGCGCTGCTCCTCCGGTCGCCGCTCTGCACCCTCGTTATGCTCTTCTCGGCGGGATTCGGCGCGGCACAGCTCCGCGACACCGGGCGTACGGTACCCTATGGAGTATATACCGCCTATGAACTCACCGTCGAAGGCATCCCCGCCGACCGGGGCCGATATACCTCCGCCGAAGCGTCCGTCACGGCGTGGCGCGACCCGGCCGACGGCACGTGGCGCCCCGCAGGCGACCGCGTGACGCTCTACGCCGACAGCC